>NZ_JAASUG010000020.1:0-13148 GCF_014322885.1 Listeria grandensis
CAACAGTTGTCCCACTTAAAAACCTTGCATGCGGAGGGGAATGAAGGGGGGCGGATTCAACAGCTAGCACCATTGGCGTTGATGAAAAACTTAGAGCATTTGACCTTGCGAAACGAATTCATCCAAGACTTAACCCCATTAGCTAAGTTGACGCAGTTACAGAGCAGTGAAAAATAAGCAGGAATCGTGTATAAGCCACTTTCTTAAATGGCTCTATACAATGATTCCTGCTTTTCTATTTTCGAGTTTTTCATGTGGAATTTTACTTATGTCTCAGACTCATTTACTATTAATGTTAAAGCAACCTAGGTAATTCATAAAAAAATGTCATATAAAAAAGATGCTATTTATCTTATACTCAAAATTTACCATGCGTATACCAAGCCACGATAAGTTGCTGTCCAATATGTCCAACAGTATGATATTTTGGTGGTGCTACAAGATAAAGCATTCCAGATGATTTACCATCGTTATATTTTATTTCTCCTGATATATTCCCTGTATAGAATTTTTTATCAACTGTTTTCCAAGATGCTGCTTCTACATGGGTATCCGAAATTAAACCTGAAACCCCTACAAAACTTACAGATAAAACCATGACCATCATAATACTTGCTAAAATTTTTTTCATTTCTCTCATCTCCTTGTTTGTGTTTTTTTGAGCATATAGATTTGCAAAAACCAAAAATACATAATTTCCAGCTAGCAAATGACTACGCTTTCGTTTTACAATATTTATCATATACTGTCAAATATATAACGAAAAAAAGGAAGCTTTTAGAAAGCCAGGAAAGCGTGATTAGTCTGAGTTTAACTATGAAAATTGAAAAAGAGAACCAAACAAGGATGAAAGAGGTCTGTTCGGTTCTTTCCAATTCAATACGACTACTTTAAATTTGTGTATCTTGTAGAACTCAGTAAAACATTAAAAGCAAGGAAGAAGGACACATTCTAATAAGCCAAGTTATTTTTCGGTAGTGTATAAGCAAATATATACTTTGCCTTATCAGGACCAACCGAATTACCACTGATCACATAATATCCATTTACTTTACTAGGGTTCTTATAGAACATAAAAAGATATTGCAATTCACAATTCGTTTTTGAATCTAACCTACTTATATTTTTACTAGTCACTTTTTCTCCGTTGAAAAAATGTTGTTGTTGCTTCACTTCTTTTTTCCAGTTTTGATAATCTTTCTCCGTTGTTATTGTTTTCGTACACCATTCGGAACTTAAGATTTTTTGATTGTATGTCGTTTTTTCAACAACTATAATCTCATTTTCAGGAATTCCTGCTTCTTTGATTACTTTATTTATCGCAGCATCCGCTTGTTTTGTATTAATATGGGCGTAAATCATGTATCCACCGACTGTTACGAGGAATAAAAACAATATACTACCTAAAATAATCTGCCATTTCTTCATATGATACACTCCTTGATATTTAGAAAGACCCAACTTTATAAGGGACATATTTTCCAGCGAATAGATTTGGTAAAGCTCCAGGGCTTACGAACGTTAATCCTACCATAGAAGGCTGAATAACAGTTGCATTTCCACTTCCATAATAAAATGATTGGAACACTAGCTTCGAGCAATAATTAGGATTTCGAGTTGTTGTCGCTGCAGTAAGGCGGTAGGAAATATTTCGATTTTTTGCATAACCATGCCCACTATTCCAAAAAGTTGCATCTGCATAATTCGCACACTTAATTGCCATATTACTATCAGGAACACGCCATAGTTGAATCCAGTCATTTATATGTCTGCTGGAGGTTGCACCTTGTTCTGCACCACCAAATATCCATGTATCTTTATTAAATTGATGGTTATTATTACTTATTCCAGCAGCGAACCAATTTACTGGATTTCCTCCACCAGTCATCTCAAGTATGTATGTATCACTTGTTGCAATTGCGGCGTGACCAAAACCACCACTTGAAATAATAAGTATATCTCCTTTTTTAATTGCGTTTTTCAATTTATTACCATTGGTGGTTTGACTACTTTTTAATAAATTATTATTTTTCTTTTCGGATGGTGAATGCCCTTCGCCGTCTGGGAATGCTCCATAATTAGCAATATCCTTAAACCATTGCTTAAAGGTCAAACCTTCTCCAACTGTACTTTTCCAAATTTGATAATTTTCTTCAGCAAGATAATAATTCTCTTGAAATGCATCAAAAGTATATTTTGATGCGTCTACTTTCTTTTCTTCTATAGCTTGTTGGTATAACACTTGTATAGATTCATCACTAGTAGTTTCTGCATGTACCACGTTGTTTTGAATTCCAAATGATAACAATATGATAAACATGACTCCTAAAATAATATAACCCGCTCTTTTCATCTGTTTTCTCTCCTTAGTGTTTTTATGTTTCAAGAGAATATAATTCTCTTTCAATCTAAATATTACCATCCAATAATGGCAATGTAAAGCCACATGTGAATAATATAACGTATACATATTTTTAGAAAGTACATGTAGGGCTATCGCCAGCAAAACGCGGATTGCTCCCGCTAAGGATCATAAAAAAGAGAAAATCTTCTGATTTTATTTGCTCAGAGACGCAGTATATAGATTCATTGGAACAATTTGGGTTGTGCAGTAGTTCTGTGCTATAATATGATTAGCAACAATAAAATCATGAATACATAGAAAAGAGGAACTGCCATGAAAAACGGGACACGAAAGAAAAAATGGTTAGTTGGGATTATTACTACACTAGTCCTAATGAGTGTATGTCTGCTATTCCCTAGAATCGGCCAAGCGCAAACAGTAACTGATTATGAAGCTTTGTATAATCAGGGCGTTTCAGAAGGAATTATAAAACCAGTAGATGTGAGTTTGTCAGAATGGATACAGGAGAATAAGAAACAGTATAATCAAGTGTATCAAGATGGTTTAAAAGACGGTGTGTATGATCTATCAATGACGTATGAAAAATGGATTAAATGGAATAATTATGGACAACCGCCTGTTGTAGATGAAAACTGGGAAGAAGTCCCGCAGAATCCAATGCTAAGAGGTGTATATAAGGGATACAACATTAAAAAAGGCGATATTCTAATAACAAATGGCACTTCTTCTTCCGGCTTATTGGGTCATTCTGCGATTGCCAATGGAAACGAATATATATTAGATATTCCAGGTAAAGGAGAGACAACGAGGCAAAACACTACTAACTGGTGGATGAGTTATTATGATAGTAGAGGTTGGGTGAAAGTGTACCGATTGAAGGATAGTTCTGTTGCGAATGCAGCGGCAAGTTGGGCAGATAAAAATTACTATTCAACGAGCGGATCTGCAATACGGAATGACAGGAAGCCGTTATAGTAAAAACCCCACGTATTGCTCTAAAATAGTGCTACAAGCATATTATTTTGGGACAGGAAGTAAGCCAGTCGTACAAGTATTCCCATCACTAGTTGCGGTGTATGATTTACCCAACTATTTTTCAAAAGCATATAAGCCGCAACAAGTGAAGTACTTTAAATAAAATGAATAGAGTGGGAAGTGTAACTGTATGAAAAAAAATAAGAAATGGTGGATCATAGTGGGTGCATTTCTAGTTCTTTGCCTCGTAGGATATATAATTTTGTTCGTCATTCCAAAGGCAACAGCTAATAAAGCAGTAGATAATTACCTAGCAGCACAAAAAATTAAATCTGGTCAAATAGAGTCAAGAGTGATCACGAAAGACTGGAAAATGGGTGGCTATCTTACAAAGATTGTTTTTAAAGATGATCCAGATATAAAGTATGAATATAGCTATGATAAAAGAATAGACTTACCATATCATATTTTTGTAAATGGATATAAAAATGGTTCTGGGCAAACAGCAGATGGTATGAAGCATCCTCCGTTACCAGAGCAGTTAGCGGAGATAAACAAAACGAAATAATAGGTTCATACAGTTTAGTCGCTAAAAAAGAATTGGAGGGAATTATATGAGCATGGGAGGAATTGCAGCACTAATAGCTGTAGCTTTCGTCTTTGGAGTAGCATTTATATTCTTTCGAGTTGTGAAGGCGGCAGCAAAGAAAAGCAATAACTAAATATAAATAAACGAGAAGTCAGCGTAAATGCTGACTTTTTGCGCTGTATAGGCGCATTATAACGCAATGAAAATGTTTGCTATTGGTAGTACTGGCTAAATCGACACAGGAGCGCCTGCAAAAAGATGGTTCTTTTAGCAACTAGTAAAACGGAACGTATGTTCGTATAATAAGGAGGTAATTTTAATCTACGAAAGGATTGGATATTTATGAAAAATAACGAGTATGTTATTTTAGGTGGTAGAAAATACTATCGAACGTTAGCACCGATCCTAACAAAACAAAGATGGGCCGAAATGGAAGCCCTAGTAAAAGACTCGATTCATACAGATTCTATACTGGAGTTTGTCTTGTGCATTGGATCATATGAAGAAATTATTCCTGGAGCTAGAACTGGAGGCGGCAGCATATGACATTTTCTAATCGACCGTATAACGACAGAGGATTGAAAAAGTGGCGCGGATTCTTTCTTAGTGAGCATTCGCAACAGATTGCAAGGGATAAAGCATCTCCGGAGTGGCATGATGCAATGGATCAGGAAGTGGTGTATCATATTCTCCACCGTGTACTGTAGCATCGATCGACGCTTGCTATTCAGCTGTATTCTTCGAATGTATCGCCTGATCCGTACATCGTCGGCAGGATTGCGGCCGTCGAAGAATTCCAAAAAACAACCTTCTCCTTTTTATCTGGTGTCACAGGTGGTCCAGAGGAGAAATAAAAAAATAAGCCAGGACTCATAAAAAATTTATGTGAGCCCTGGCTTATTTATTTTGTTTTTTCTTCGGCTTCGATTTCAGAAACACTCAGGATACATTAAAATGCCTGTTAAGGTAGTCGAAAGTGTAAGAAATAAAGCGCTACTTTTTAACTTTTGCCAATACACAGTTTTTAATGTATATTGTAAGTAATTTGAAAATTAAGATTGCAAGGGGACGTACTATTTTAGTTTTTTATAAATCTTGTTTAAACAAAAAATAATAACTCCGACTCCAATGATTAATAAAAGGCTAATTATCATGAAAAAAGTATCACCACTTGGCATGTTTATCCCTACTTTCTTTATTTTTATACTATTATCATATTATAGAAACAAAATAAAAACAACAAGATGGGGGAATAAATGTATGAAAAAAGGAAATATGTTTTTAGGTTTTGCTGTTATTTTGGGAAGTTTCGGTCTCTTCGCTAGCTCACCTGTAGAGGCTAGCGAACAGGAAAATGAAAAACAAGAAATTACGGAAACATTGATATCCAATGGGGTAGAAGAACAAAAAGTAGAAGACTTAACAGAAAAAGTGCTATCTGGAGAAGGAACAGAGGCTGATGAAGCAATTGAGAGCAATAACGGAGAAATAAGTGTTAGTGATAGTGAACAAAGAATTTATGAAGAGTTTGAAGATGGTTCGTTTTATGAACTATCCTTAGAGGAAGTTCCAACGATTGTACCCCGTGCGTCTACAACTTGGGAGAGCGGAACACAACAATTTAGAACTATCAAGGTGTCACATACAACCGTTTGGGGTACGGAAAGATTTTATGTACAGGTTAACTTCCCATTGATGGGATATAGTTCTATTACAAAGGCATATAATTGGTATTATCTAGGTGCTGTTAAAGGGGGCGATTATCGTGGTATTTATAGGAAAAACGAGACGGCATCTCTAGCGGCTGTGGCTATGCAAAAGCTGGTTGTGGGAATCCAGGGAATTAATTATCTAGCAAAATTAGAGTTTAGAATGAAAGGTGGTAAATATTCGGCTACATACAGTAGCTGATGGGATGCTTTGATTTTGAGAATGTCCTTCATCGTGCCAAGATGCATTAATTGCACGGCCATAAAAACGACCAAAGAGCTAGGTATCCTTAGAGGTATCTAGTTTTTGTGTTGTATAGGCGTAGAACCAGCATCTTCGAGTAAATAGGACATTTCATACTTTCCCCCGAAGCGTGAAAATGTTAACTCCCTTTTTGGCTGTCGCGGTTACTCCCTTTTCCGCGGTGGTTTTTTTGTGCGTCAAAAATATGTCTGATAAGGGTATACCCATATACAACGGTCAGAAAACACGGTATAATCGGAAGTAGCAGTGTCCGACAAGGGTGTCCGATAATTGTTTTTGAAAAAGAGGGTGTGAGCGGTGAAAATTGGATATGCGCGCGTAAGTTCGGATGATCAAAATTTGAGTAGACAAATCGATGCGCTAAAAAGCGCTGGAGCAGAAAAAATATACCAAGAGAAAAAATCGGGTGTAGCAGCAGATAATCGAGAACAGCTGCAGGCGCTTTTACAATTCGCACGACAAGAAGATATTATTGTGGTGGAAGCATTGGATCGACTTGGTCGGAATTACGATGAAATTATTAAAATGGTACAACGTTTAGATGAACAAGAAATTGGACTGATTGTGCTGAATTTGCCATTATTGGAAAGCTTGCAGGCAGCAGATCCTGGCATTTCGAAATTACTACGGCCGTTAGTCATTCAATTATTGTCCTGGGTGGCAGAAACAGAGCGAAAAGAATCTAAACGGAGACAAGCGCAAGGTATTGCGATTGCGAAACAAAATGGCATTTACAAAGGAAAGCCACTCGTATATGGACCGGAAGTGAAAAATCGTCAAAAACGCTTGACTTATTTTACAATAAAAGAGATGTTGGAGAAGGGGCACGGGGCAACAGCGATTTCGAGAGAAACGGGGGTGGCCAGAAGTACAGTCTATGAAGTGAAGAAAAGATTGCAACGAAAGAAAAGGGAGCATTCATAAAAGCAAACTTTTTATCGGTGTAAGGAATATGAACTAAAATTAAAAGAGGAGGATGTAAATGGAATCAAGGAATAGCGAAATAAAAGATAAAGAGCTTAGCGGTAAGAGAAAAGTAATAAAAATCGATGTAGAAAATATAGATTCAGATCCAATTGTTAGCTTGAAAAAAATGAATTTGGATACACCAACTAAAATATTTTCGGACCTAGCACAGCAACATAAGGCCATGAATAAAGTAATCAGAGACTACGAAAAAAATAGTTTATTATCTATGAGGAAAGCTATGGATGAAGCTTTAAATAGTGTATCTCTTATACAAGATACACCGATAAAATTACATAATTCATTGTCAGATATACTAAATAAGAGCCAAAAAAATCTTTATAAAATTCCAGTCGAATTGATGAAGCAAACCGAATTAGCTGGAAAGCAAATGAGCGATATAAGTAATGGTTTAGCCAAGGTAGTATTGCAAAATAAAGCGAGTTTTAGTCGATTTTTTGAAGCTATTCAATATTTGGATATTTTTAAACAAATTGATATAGAGGATATAACAAAAGATAAATTAAATATGTTTATTAGTGAGCTTATTACAGTCAGTGAAGATTTCCCACTAGACATTTCTGTGAGCGAGCGGGGAGAACTGATATCATTTTTAGAGTTAAGCTTAGATAAATTAACTAAATTTGAAGCAGAGAGTTATGTGTTACATCCACATCAATATTTTTTAACTAATAAAATTATTAAAGCATACCGATCAAATAACTATTTTTATATTCCGTTTATAGGTTTTTCTCTTATTGATTCGTTATTTAAAGATGTACTACAGACAATTAAGGAAACACAAAGCAAATTAGCAAATAGTTGGGTGAAAAAGCAAGCTAATGGAAAAAGTGCCTTGGCTTATAATTCCATCTACAATATAGATTTTAACTTTAATGAAATGCATCAAGTTGAAATTTACTCACTATTGGGTGTTTATGAGAAGTTGTATGCTAATTATGAGGATAATTATAGTGGGAATTTAAACAGAAATGCTGTCATGCATGGGGATTGGGTTGATGTTGAAGGGATGGGGAAATACGAAGCATTAAGAATAATGCAGTTCATTGTTGTTTTAGAAAAAAACATTGATATGATTCAAAAATTTTTTCAAAATCATGTCAAAAACCAGTTATTATTTGAATAAAAATTGTATTTTCGCTACTGTTATTAAGCTAAGCAGAAAGAGAGTGAGTGAGCTTGAGCAAAAATAAATATACAGATGAATTTTTAATAGAAGAACTTCAACGGATTTCCACGAAACTAGGACGGCCACCATCTGGACTGGCAGAGTATCCTTATAAATATACCGTTGTGGGTAGATTTGATTCATGGGAAAATACCTTATGTATGGCTGGATTGACCTTGTACGCTTCTGAAAACGAAGGGTTAGAGATTCGAGCTCGATACATACGTGAGGTAAAGGAAATATACCGCATTTGGGGAAGAATCCCAAGAAGCCGAGATTTTGAGGATATACAGACAGTAAAATATTACTTTCGCACACTATCGGGGCTTTTGGAAGCTGCTGGGATGATTAAGAAATCAAATGGCAATTGGGAGATTCCGAAAGATTTTTTAACGGATTCGGAAGCAACGAATGATCATAAATAGCAAGTGAGATAGCGCATTCGTGCTATCTTTTCTATTTCTAGCTATTAGTGGGTTACGTGACAGATCGAGGGTTTGGAAAGTAACGATAAAAAAAGAAGATGCGTGTCACCAAGCGCGGTGAGAGGCATCTTCAGTGTATGTTATGTACAGAGTTTGTACATGAAGGATAGCACTCAAAGGGTTGTTAAAAGTACTACCATGGTCATTATAGCATGTTTTGATGCAGAGTGGTAGAGGATCGTTAGGTCTTTTTGTACCTTGTCGTTGTCATCAAAACATTGTAGACTGAAATAGAAGCAAAAAAAAGCCCTTGCATTTATCAAAGGCTAAGAGCTATATAACGGGAGTTGAGTTATATAGGGATGAATAACCTAATTATAGCACGGATTGTAAACGCGAACAATACCATATAAAATCAACAAGGAGAGGTAAAACAGGATGAATCCCTTTGAAAATATTATGATGTTAGAAAAAAATATGACAGAGCACGGTTACTGGTATAAAGACGTAAAAAAGGATCTGCGTTTGCTAGTATTAGCATTATCGAATCAAGGTATGGTTTATGTTGAGGCAATGAACACAAAAAAGAGTTCCCTAGTGATCCGCACGAAGCACGGGACCCCGTTATGTTACTTGGAAAGAAGTAAGGTGGCTCCGAAGCCGAAAAGGGGGAAGGCTGAGAAATGAAAATGATTGGTATGCACCCATCTGGGCGTTCCATTGTGATCGAGGTGAAAGACAACGCGTATTTGTATGAAACTGCGATAGCGAGTGGCCGAGAATCAACGTTGGATAAAGCCAAGTTCAGTGCGCGTTTTGAGAGTTTTACACCTGCAGAAAAAAGGCAAGGGATGGATGTAGGTTTATGGAAATGGCGGGAAGTGGCTAAATAAGAGGAGGAATAATATGAAGATAGAAATGATACAACATAAGAATGGTAACTACGGACCGAGACAATTTATTGTCACCGTAGGTCATCAGATTTTCATGAAATGGCTTGATTATCCCAATCAGCCACTATTTATGATTCCAGCAAACGATCCAATCGTTCGAGTAGATTTGGAGAATATTTTCTTTTTGAAGGAGATGGCGGATAAAGTGGCCAATGAACTTGGCGGGGCTGTCGTTGAAATTGAAGAAGAATGCTACTTTCTAGCTCCAGAAACAGAGAAATAAAGAAAGATGCTTCTCGTGTCATTTACGAGGAGCATCTTTTTTGTTGGGTATTAAGAGTACGTAAACTCTACTTTAATGGTGTATGTTGCCGTCATGCCACTTACATGAATTTTAGCACTATTCCACGCTCTAGGGGCCGCTTGTCCCCATACTCTCTTATTATAACCAAATCCAGTAGTATAACTGAAAGAATTTGATGTCGGTGCTTTATTTATTGTTTTTCCGTAGCCTACTCCTGAATGTGCACCAACTTTTCTATCTGTTAGATAGTACATATTATTGCTAGGTTTCCAGCTACCATAGACTTTGTTTAAGCGAACGTTTTCATTATTGGCACTCGTATTATAGTCAACATTTAATTTCGCAGTAACACCACCTGCAGTCTTCATATTTCCGAATGCATCTCGTGCAGTTCTAATGTTTTCTGTGGATTCAATAGGAATATACACATCATAATTCTCTTGTAAAGAGTCAGCGAATGGATCGTCTGAGCTATCTGGATCTATCTCAAGTGAAGGGGTTTCTGTAGGTGTTACGATCGTTACTTCTCCAGTCTGGTTGTTAGTAATTGTGATGACAACATCGTTTGACTCGATTGATTGGGATTCAGGAGCGGGTTCATTTTCAGTGGCAATAGCAAGTGTAGATACTTGGCTTCCAAAAAGAAATAGTGTGCAAATCAGGATGAACGCTTTGAAAAATTTTGTCATGTTATTGTCCCCTTTTTGTAATATTTTTTAGTACATATTCATAATAGCACAAAAATATTGGTAAATAAAGAGTTTTCCGAAAATAAAGAAACCGCCATCAAAATGAATTTGAAAAGCGGTCGTTATATTTATCATCCGAAGAAGTAGGCGAAGATTACAACGGCGATAATTAAAACTAAAATGGCGATGCCGGTGCCTTTCCATCCCATGCCCCCAACAAACTCAGTGGGATTACCTTGTTGGGATCTTTTTAATCCTTCACTAACTGATCCTAGAGGGTTATCCTTCATTTCTTCTTGTCGCAATCGTTCTCTTCTTTGTTCTGGAGATTCTTTATTACTCATATCGCTCACTCCTTAGAGGGTAAATTTCATGACCCGTTATATTATTTTTATATCTTCTCCTTCCATTATACGTTATCTAGGGAAGATAATACAGGCTGAATAATCAAAAAATGCAGAATCTAACAAAAGTATTTCTTTGGATCGTTCCAATTTAACTGGAGTAACGCAAGTGAACGATGATTATGAGGTAGAAAACAACAAATATTCCATAAAACGCATAATCCGAACTTCCCAGGAGACGGAATATGTATGCGATTGCGACTGTGGGAAAAAAGGGGTTCAAATGTCACTCAAGGCGATAAGCAGTTCTGAAATGCCCAGTTGTGGCTGCTATGGAAAGCGATTACGGGCGGAAAAATTTTCGTTAGATTTGACGGGTCAACGTTTTGGGCGTTTAGTTGCTGTAAAATTACTAGAAAAAAAAATCAGAAATTATAGGCTGTGGTTATGCAAATGTGATTGTGGCAAAATGAAAGAAGCAACGGTTGGTCAGTTACGGAGCGGGAACACGAAGAGTTGTGGATTAGACTGTCGTTTGCAAGAGAAACGGAAGTATAGTGCTACAGCATCAAACCTGGAGCATAGAAAAACGTACTGGCAAATCCGTGAACTGTTGCAAGAGAGGAAAAGTATCGCCTATATTAAAAAAAATCTGCACGTGGGATCATCAGTGGTAGAACAGATTAAGCGGGAGCTCGTGGATTAGAGCAATTAGTTGGAAGAGAATTCTAAAATAGAGGCAAAAAAAAAGCCTTCAGGTCGTAACTGAAGACTTGAAACTATGTAACGTGCTCGTTACATGAATGAACACATGTATCATAGCATATAATGGAAAAAACGGCAATGTGTGATACTCTCGTTACATATGATCCGCATCACCGAAAAAAGAGGCACACAACATGTGTCTTTTTTTGTTGGGGACGTGGTGGTCGATCTCCTTAAAAACGCCAATTTGGACAGTTTGCTCCAAACGAGACAATGAAAGCGTTGTCTTAGGCGGTTTTTGAGAAGGAATGTCTTATTTTGTATACAGCAATTACATGTGAAAACAGATACAATTGAAAAATGGAGGAGCCATGAGGCTGTTACAAGGTCTTTTCAATTCAATAAAATACGAGGAACGAGAAGTGTAATAGAGGAGGAGTGGAGTCAATGTCAACGAATCAAAAAGGAAGGAAGCGCCAAGTGTGGATGAGCATAGGGCTTGCAGGAGTGCTAGTCACGAATGGCTGTTTACCTTATGCTGTGCCCGCAAATGAGGTTCAAGCAGTGGAAACAACGCAATCAGAAAGGGAAACGAAAGTAACCACCATACCAGCAGGAAGTACTTTTGCGAGTATTTTTCCAAGTTCCAAATTAGCGTTGCAAGTGGCGATGGAAATCTATCCACAAACGCATCCAGACAAAATAGATGTAAAAAAAGAGGTCACACAAGCAGAATTAGATCGAGTGACAATCATCGAAGATGATCCTGCTCTGGGCGATCCTATCGGTAATATCGAGGGGGTCCAGTACCTTCGAAATCTAGAGGATTTATGGGTTGGCACAACAAGTGGTTTTAGTGGATATATAGAGAATCTAGACGTACTTTCCAACCTGACTAAACTGAAAGTATTAGCGGTAAAAAACCAAGCAATTTCAGATATTTCAGGAATAAAAAACTTAACCAATCTGACGTATCTAAATTTAAGTGAGAACAAAATCACAGATGCTAGCCCGATTGCGGGGTTAACGAAACTAGAACATATCGATTTTGCGAGAGAGAACCGTATTCAAAGCTTGGCCCCTTTTCGTCAATTGACGCACCTGAAGAAGTTATTTTTGAGCACCAGTGTCAGTGATTTTCGACCGTTACAACACTTACCCTTGATTCAAGATTCGAATGCTACGTGGGTACTTGTAGGAAATATTACTCTCCCAGATGCCTATGTTGGGGAACCTGTTTTTATGCAGGCGTTTGATCCCACAGGAGAGCAGGTGCTGTTTGGTGGGGTCATGGTGGATGGAAAGTGGGAAGGTATGAAAGCGTATGATGGCCAATATGCCACGTATAGCAAGGTTGGGATGGGAAATGTTACTTTCACACAAAGTCTATCTGAGCCAAGCGGTACCGATCGCTACATTAGAGTAGACTTTAAGCAGCGAGTGCTTCCTGCCAAAGCAACCGTCCAACCCGTCACTGTCCGTTATGTGGATGATCAAGGCGAAGTTTTAGCGCCAGAGGAACGTCTAACGGGAGTGCTGGACGAAGCGTATGAAGCCAAAGCCAAGGCTATTGCAGGGTACCGACTTGTCGCGACACCAGCCAATCAAACGGGCACTTTTGGTACAGAAGCGCAAACGGTGACCTTTATCTACGCGCAAGAGACTGCACCGTCCCTAGCACAACCAGTGACGGTACAATATGTGGATGACCAAGGGCAAGCCCTAACACA
>NZ_JAASUG010000021.1:0-11070 GCF_014322885.1 Listeria grandensis
GTCTAAATCTTTTTGTAATGCTTCTTTTACTTCCGAGTTCGTGACCGCATCGATTTTTTCTTGTACATTGTCAATGGCAGCTTGATCTGTGGAAACTTTAATGTAGCCGTTTGTGTCACCGTTGTTGAATAGGTCTTTCACGTCTGCTATAGCTATACCTTGACGATCCTTATCCATTGCTATATTATTAGTGAGTTCTGTTTGTGCGTTCGCGATTAAATTTAGTAATCTATCCTTTTCCGGAGATGTTGGCGCGTTTGATGCTGCATTTCTTGCCGCATCAATCTCTGCTTGCGTTACTCCTGAACCAATCGCTGTTAGACTACCATCTTGGAATAGATTGTACACTTGTTGTCCGAATGCCGTATCATATTTATAACCTGCATATGGAGCTGTATAGAATGTATGGTAACTATTCGGATACGGCTTACCGCTTGAGTACAATCCTTCCGTTGAGAAGAACGAATCTGGACTTGTCAGATTTTGATCGCCTACATAAATGGAAACTAATTCAGTTTGTTTTCCTGAGTCATATTGTGAATAAAATTCTCTAGTCGTTCCATCTGGAAGTGTCACTCTTACACCATAATTTTTAACGAACTTGATAAGATCGAGGGTGATATACTCTCCATCAAATCGAACCATTTTTAAGTTAGGTCCGGGTGACACCTCCATTACACTGGCTTCTGAAGGTGGTGCTACATAGGTTGGTGCTGTTGCTGATACCGCCGCTTTTACGGGGGTCTGCACCAATACATTAAATGGTGTTGCGATACTTGTTCCTAAAATGGAAGTGATGGCTAAAATACTTATTAATTTTTTTGGTTTCATATGAATGATGACCTCTTTCTAATTTTTTTTTGTTACACATTATGTTGGGGCTGCGCTAATGATCTTGCATTTTGGTCTGCTAGGCTCTGCTGACACTGTGAGTCCATTTAATGAAAGAATACCCTAACCCTCTAATGGTTCGACTTAAGAAAGCGGGGTGTTCAGTTTTAAACATTATAGTGAAGTGACTTATTGAACAGTTTGTGTGGAAGTGTAAAGAACATTACCAACTGTGTCTAAAGCTTTTACTTCGAAAGTGGTATCGGCGATGCGTAGAGCGGGGATGTCGTAAATGTATACTTTGAATTCTGTGCCAGTGACTGCGCCATAGCGGACAAGCTCGCCGTCTACATAAAGCGCGATCATGTGGACGTCACCTGTGACTGTACCTGTGTTGTAAGTGGAGAGTGCTGTTATTTCATTTGGTGAGATGCTCCCTTTGACTGTTTTCACTTTGACATCAGAGGAAGCGCGTTCGCCTTCGTTGCCAAGATTATCGACAGCGACAACTTCGAATGTTTGGCCTTCTACTTTTATTAGGGCGACATCAGATGCATAGATTTTGAAAGTGTCGTCTGTGATGGCACCATAGCGGACGAATTGTCCATCAATGTAAAGTGCGATTTTCTTCGCTTCGGTGGAGACGGTTCCTGTGATGTAGCTCGCGCCTTTGAAGTAATCATCGATCATTGGTTTTGCGATTTTCTTTGGTGCTACTTTGGCGGAGACTACAGAGTTCGATTTGAGTCCGATTGTGCCGTCTGCTGCGATTGGTGCGACTTCAAATGTTTGACCAGTGACTTGTAGTTCTGGTGTTGTGCTAGCGTAGATTTGGTACGTACCATTGCTTGCGGCTGCCGTGCGGATGAGTTTACCATCTACGTAGATGCCAACTTTGGTTACGCCTGCTTTTGTTGTTCCTGTGATGTAGTTGCCGCCAACTGTGTACGTATCGATTGTAACTTCACCAAGTACAAGTTGGCGTTGGGCTTTGTTCACGGCTTGTTGTAACTCGTTTTTCTTGGCTGGATCGATCACGGCGTTTACGAGTTGTCGGGCAGCGTCAATGACAGCTTGGTCAGTGTTGTTTTTGATGGTGGCTTTAGTGTCATCGTTGTTGAACAAAGCTTTCACTGCGTTTTCTGCAGCTATTTGATTTGCAATCGATGCATTTTTTTCGTCTAGCAAGCTTTGTGCTTTGGTTATTTCTAGATTTAATTCTGCGTTTAAGGCTGAATCAGTGACTTGATTCACGAGGTTTTTTGCGTTGTCGATGTCAGTTTGGTCTACGTCGTTCGCCAACTCTGTGTGTTTAGTGTCGCTAAATAAGTTGTCGATAGATATTTTTGCGTTGTTTTGCAGAGTTAATTGTGATTGTATATCGTCTAATTTTGTTTGGAATTCTGCTTTTTTCGTTGGATCTGTGATAGCTTCAATTAAGGTTTGTACGTCATCAATGTTGTTTTGAGTTGTTGTATTTTTAATGATGTTATTTAAATCTACTAGGTTATTCAATGCGTCTTCAACCGCTTGTTGTTTATTTAATTCTGCATTTCTAGCACCTAATTGTGTCTGTATGTCGGCTAGCTTTTCCTGAAGTTCTGCTTTTTTTGTAGGTGTAGTGATAGCATCAATCAATACTTGTACGTTATCAATGGCATTTTGATCTGTCATAGCTTTAATAATATCGTTCGCATCTACTAAGTTGGCTAATGCATCCTCAGCGGCAGCTTGTTTATCCCATTCTATTGTTCTAACATTTAATGCAGTTTGGAGGGTATCTAATTCTGCTTGAAGTTCTGCTTTTTTATCGGCATCTAAAATCGCATTAATAAGTGTCTGTGTATGGTCAAGAGATGCTTGTGTTGTGGTGTCTTTTAAAATGTGGGAAGTGTCTGTAAGGTCAGAAAGAGATGTTTCAGCAGCTTGTTGGCGTGCTAATTCTTCGGTTAACTCTTTTTCTACTTGCGCATCAGATTTCACGAAATTGATATTTGAAACTTGGAAAGTAGAGTTGATGTGAGAGTAGGGAACATCACCAGCATCGAGGCTAAAGAATAATTTAGATAAACTAGATGTTGCGGTGAACGTTACTGTGTAAGTCGTTGTATATACGCCGTTCGAAGCAACCTCGTTTGTTGTACTATCAGTTTCTACTTGTTCTAGCACAGTATTAGAGGCGTCGGTCACACCAAAGGATGTTGTGGCTAAAAATTTCTCTGAAGAATTATCGATGGAAGAGTTACTGTGACTGTAAGTACCAGTTACTGTGTATTCTTTTCCGGCAACAGTATTTATTTGTTGGGAGGTAGTTAGCTGAACATTTTTTTCAGGAGTGGATGTTTGTACCATACCACTATTTAGATAAATATAGGCTTGATTTCCTCGTGAACTGAATACAGGAGAAGCGATAGCGTTGATGTCGAAGTAGCGAGTAGCGTTTCTGCTGCCACCGATGGCTAGTGTTGGGTTATCGGTGATTGTCAGACCGTTATCAAACTTCCACATAGAATTTGCATAATCTAATCCAGTGCGGGGGTCTACTAAGTTAGGGTTTTCAACGACAAAATTGCTTTGGGTAGTTACCAATGGATCTTCGGAGGCAAAAGCTTCTGTGGCTAGAACGTTAAAAGGTGTGCTAATACTGGCTCCTATAATTGATGTTAATGCGATTGTGCTAAATATTTTTTTCATTTTCATAATAATAACCTCTTTCGTATTTTTAATAATATCTTTTGTACTTGTGTAGTGTGTGCCTGTTATTAACTCTATTTAATCATAGGGGGATGAGGTTGTGTATTCAGTATTGTCAGTGTGTTGTGACATTTTTAGTTGTGATAGTTATGGATAGAGGCTATAATGATTGCAGGTATGAAGTATTAATATTATCTTGGGATTCGAGAGGGGAATGGGCATGAATCATTTTTTTTCACAATTAGTTGCTGATAAAAAGATTAAGCGTCAGATTAAGTTATTGCAAACGATTTATAATGCGAACTATCCAATAACGCTCGATGAAATTGCGGATGATTTCGGGACTTCCAAGCGAACGTTATTTCGAGATATGAAGGATTTAGAGCATATTTTACCGGAAGATGATATTGTAGAGTATAATACGATTTCTGGATATACAATTAATCACACACACTTAATTGAAGACTTAGTTGTCCAAGTTTCTGAGCAATCTCCGCTATATACGATTGTTAATAATGTATATGATGAAATATTTTTAACGATTGATGAGTGGGCGGATGATTTATTTTTATCGACATCGACGTTGTACCGTTACCTAGGTGATTTGAAAAAGATATTAAAGGAATTTAAGCTGGAATTGACACTGACTCCTGTTGCGATTGTTGGTGAAGAGGTGAATATTCGCCATTTTTATTTTCATTTTTTCTACAACACGAATGATATTTCTTCTATGAATAGCCCGACAGAAAAGCATCAAAAGATTTTTCATGACTCGTATTCTTTTTTTATGAAGGTGACGAATCAAGAAGTGACGACACAACACCGGAGTGCGCTTTATTGGCTTATGGTTACGAATAAGCGTTTGGAGCAAGGCCATACGATTACTTTGGGTGAAGATTTGAAAAAAATAGTGAAACATCTGAGAGCTTACGAGTTTATGCCGCAATTTGGGCCGCTGTATTTTCCAGATATTGAGGAGCAGTATGTAACAGAAGATGAAATTTTGTATGCGAGTTTATTGACGCTCGATAATTATGTATACGAGGAAGGCGAATTGTATGAAATAGAAGATTTGTTGGATGCGGAAAATTTAACGCTGATTAATACATTTTTAGTTCGTGCTTTTATGGCTCTGGATAAGGAATTGCCTGATAAAGAGACGCTCTCGTTATATGTATTGTATTTCCGTAATCTTTACTTTCTTACTAAGTTAACGCCATTATTTCAAAAAAATAGTATGGAAGTAAACAAATTGATAAAGCATCGACATCCGGTTATGTATACGAAATGGTTGGAGATATTGAGTGAGGACCTGATTAAAGAGAAGTTTGCGATAGAGTATGTAGAAGATGTTGCGGTGAACCTTGCAATGTTTACGTATTTTTCGCAGCATGGTAAATCACATAAGAAAAAACATGTGTTGTTTACTTTTGATGGCAAAAAGGCTTACTTGAATTATTTAAACATCATGGTGAACAGTTTCGTAAATCAAAATGTAGAAGTTACGTTTCTTGTTAACCAACATATAACTAATAAAGTTGTAGAGGATTTAGGTGCGGATATTGTGATATATAACTATAGAGAAGATAGTGAGAGACTTGATTGCGTGAAGTATAGAACGGAGCGAATGCCTACGGAGCACGATTGGGAAAGAATAAATAACCTGATTTTTGATGAACAATAAGAAAAGGAATGAGCAAAGAAACGTGGTTTGAGGACTATAGTTTCTTTGCTTATTTTTTTGTGCTCTTTTCCAAAAACGGCATTAATTGGTGACAAATTTGATTACCGTAAAATGAATCGGGATGGTTTAATTGAGTTAACAGCAAGGCACACAAACATTATACGAAATTCACAAAATAGACATAAATTTGTGAGATTAGCCATTTTTTTAAAAAATAAAAGATAATTATAGCTGGTAGTATAATTTTGGAGGTGATGAAATGGATTTAATGGAGCTATACAATCGAGATACGATTGAGCAAGACTTTCATCCACAAAAATTAGTGAGTCTATTGCTTGATAATAAATTTCCACTTTATAAGGAACAAGTAACGTTTGAACGAGGAGATTCAGTTATTTTGGAGTCAAACAGAGAGGAATCACCATATGTGTATATTATAGAAAGTGGTATTGGTGCGCTTTACATTGGTAACCAGATTATTGATTTTGTCGGTGAAGGAGATTTTATCGGTTTACATCACAGCCAAGCAATTAGTGGCTCACAGATGTATGGTGAAGCTTTAACGGGGAAAATGACAGCTTGGCGTTTATCACTAAGCGAAGTCATAGCAAAAATGATGAGTATTCAAGAAGGTTACTTATATCATTATAACTACATGCGGCTAGTGTACGAACGTTATGCGCTGAAAATCATAACTAGAAATGATACAAATCAGCAAAGGATTGAAAGCATGCTCCAAGTCATTGTTGAACGTTTCGTAACGGATCGAATTGATAGCTATGCTAAAATACCGAGGTGCTTCACACGCAGAATAATGGCCAATTATGGCGGCATCAGCAATACAACGTTGAGTGGCGTATTAACGCAACTGGAAAAAGAAGGGAATATTATTTTTAAATCAAGGGATATATTAGTCCTTAATAACTTATTTTTCAAATAATTAAATTTTGACGATTAAGTGAAAAAACAATGAAAATTCATAGGATTATACTGAATCAAAAAATAAAAAACAGATAAGTAGTCTTGTTATATTTGCTTTAAGGAGGTGAGGACGAGCCTGAGTAAGGATATAATTAAAACTCCAACTCAAGCTATAAAAAATGGAGTAGCGAGGGATAAAAGTTACAAAATATAAAGGGGTTATAAAATCAAAAGCAGCTCAGATTGCAATATACTTCAAGCAATATTCAGGAATAACAATCTGTGATCTATCTTTAAGTGGTTAGAAACAGATTAACAGACGGAGGTAAGAATGAAAAATACAAGTAAAAAATTAGCAGTAGGTTTATTAACAACAACAATCGTAGCATCACAGGTATTCCCGACATCGCTCAGTCTCTTCCCAGAACAAACAAAAGGTACTGAGGCAGAAGCAACAACAGTATACATTTCACCAAATCCTACGGTAACGGATACAGGAGGTAGTTTACAAGTCAACTTCAACATCAATGTATTAAGTTCTGATGGATATGTGAGAATGGAAATTTTCAGACCAACGAATCCAGATAGTCCAGCAACATCTGGTGGCCGAATTCTTGATACATTTGAATATATATCTTATCCTACGTATAAGGGCGACTACACAGTTTATTTAGCGAAAAGGGTTGCGGCAGAAAAAGGAGATGTTGTACGAATAACATACTATAGCAAATCAGGTACTCAGCTAGGCATTGCGGCAACTAATGCTTTTGCAACTGGCTATTTAAGTGCAAGTACAACAGCTCTAATTAATAATGCGAAAAGTAAAGTTGATGCTTTATTCACAGACACAACAAAAAATGCAATCAAACCAACGACAAACCAAGCGGTAATTGATGCAGCACAAGTGGAGGTAGATAAACTTCCAGATGGTACAGACAAGACGAATCTACAGAACGACATCGACAAAGCTAAAACTCTATTAGCAGACAAAGTGGCAAATGAGAACATAGCACAAACTGCGGTGAATGACCTGTTCACAGATGCAAGCAAAAATGGGATCAAACCAACAACAGACCAAGCAGCAATTGACGCAGCCCAAGCACTAGTCAACAAAGTAACAGACCCAGCAGTGAAAGCAATAATGCAAGCAGACGTGGATAAAGCGCAAAGTCTATTAGATGCTAAAAATGTAGCAACCGCAGAAAAAGAAAAGCAAGATGCAGCGAAAAAAGCAGTAGACGAATTATTCAACAATAACAATCCATCAAGTAATGTAATCAAGCCACTAACAGATCAAGCAACAATCGATGCAGCGCAGAAACTAGTAAATGCAGTAACAGATCCAACAACAAAAGCAGCGTTGCAAGCAGATGTAGATAAAGCCCAAGGTTTATTAGATGGTCGTATCCAAGCCGATAAAGATCAAAAAGTAATCGCTAGCTACCTTGTTAATCAACTTTTCCAAAATAACACCCCATCAAGTGATGCAATTAAGACAACGACAGACCAAGCGGCAATTGATAATGCACAGGGAGAAATCAATAAAATAGTTGACCCAACAGTAAAAGCAGCGCTACAACAAAACTTAGACCGCGCACAAGAACTACTAGATCAACGTAATACAGTAGTGTCAGAAAAAGCAAAACAAGATGCAGCGAAAAAAGCAGTAGACGAACTATTCAACAACAACACGCCATCAAGTAATGCGATCAAACCAACAACAAATCAAGCAACAATTGACGCAGCACAAGCCTTAGTCAACAAAGTAACAGATCCAACAACAAAAGCAGCATTACAAGCAGATGTAGACAAAGCGGCATCATTACTAACGAACAATGCCAATAATACAATCAATAGCATCGATACGTATACTGCTGGAACAAGCTATGTAACAGGGAAAACATCACCAGGCGTTACTCGCGTTGGTCTATATGTAAATGGTGTCCTTGTTAAAACAGCGTCAGCAAGCAATGGCAGCTACCAAATCTATGCAGGCGCTACACCTGAAATGAAAGTTGGCGGACAGATTTTTGAAGTAGCAACATTGACAGCTGGAGGTGTACCAGGTCAAAAATTAACATCAATGGTTGCAGCAAAAGCATTGTCTAAATTAGCAGCACCAGTTGTGGACACATTCTATGTAGGTGATTCTAATGTTACAGGAACACTACCAACAGGTGCCATTAAAGTCGGACTCTATGTGGATGGAAGCCTTGTTCGTTACGGAGCCATCACAGGAAATACCTTTAAAATCTATTCCCATGATGCAACTAAATTGAGAAGCGCTGGACAAGAATTTAAAGTAGTGGTAGTAGATGCAGCAGGACAAGAAAGTGACTATACAACAAGCAAGGTAGAAGTTAACAATGCCAAAGTGACACCAGATGTTAATGCAACAACGGCTAGCTATCTTAAAGGAAACGTGACAGGAAATGTGGCACGCCTTGCACTATATATCGATGGCTCACTCGTTCGTTACGGTAGCGTCAGCGGACAAACATACAGTCTTTACGTGAATGATGTACCAGCATTAAAACAATCTGGAACAGAATATGAGCTACGCGCACTGAACGATAGTGGCAGAGTACTTTATACAACAACAGAAAAAACTAAATAAGCAATAAATTAAAATATACTAAGCTAAGTAGGTAAGACCACAATCATCATCTTACCTACTTAGAAAGGCTAGATAGAGCATTCTTTGGCTTAGACTATAAAGTAAAAGTAAGTGAAAAAAGCCAAAAGTTCACAGAATTGTCATAAAAAAAAAACAGGAATAAAAAAACTAAAAGAAAACTGACAATTAGACTTGTTACACTCATCTAGAGGAAGATTGAGTAAAGAAGAAATAGGCAAAGCAATATTGGGAAAATGGTAAAGGCAAAAAAGCACTTTGCTAGCATGACATAAAAATCAAGAAATGAAAGAGGTTATTGAAAAATTATGAAGAAAAAACAAATAAAAAAATTAGTAAGTGCCTTAACAGTAGCATCGATTTTAGGAACAAGTATCGCAACACCATTGAATGTGATGTCGACAGAAGCGTTTGCAAGTGAAGCAAGTGAATCCAACCTTGTTAATATAACAACTGCAGTGAGAACAACAGCCGACGTATTTCAATACAAGGATGTAGGTTTTGGTAATGGTCTGGATCTAACTAAATGGGGTGAAGGTAGTTCATGGGGTAAAATTGACGGAAATAGTGAGAGGCTTGGTGCGGTACTTGCTGATAGTAATGGTGGTAAAATCGGTCTTTCTTTTTACAGAGCAGGTGTGCAGCAGTACAGTATCTATTCAAATTATGTTATGGAAACAGAAGTAGGTAAAAAATATTATATCTCCTACGATATAGTAGATACTCAATCAGATACAACTACGGAAAAATCTGGGGACCATAAAGCACTAGTACGAGTGGCTGATATTGATGACTATGTAAATGGGAGATATTTAAACGAAAACGCCCACTATTTTGCTAACGCTGCTGGATATAAAAAGACGAATGAATCGAGTGGTTTTACTTTTACAGCAAAAAGTGATATTTCGATTTTAAACTTTGATTACTCAACGACAAGAACAGAAAAGGATGATAATCAAAATCAAGTATGGTTGAGCAACATTCAAGTATTAGATGCAGAAGGTGGAGCAGCGATAGACTTAACCAAACAAACAGCAGCGAAACAAGCAGTGGATGCATTATTCAACAATGATACTCCAACAAGCAATGCCATCAAATCCACAACTACGCAAAAAGCGATTGATGATGCGCAAGAACTAGTGGATGCTATTGCAGATACAGCAGTAAAAGCGGCACGTCAAGCAGATTTAGATAAAGCCCAAAGCCTATTAGATGCAAAAAATGAGGCAGCGGCAGAACAAGCGAAACAAACAGCAGCGAAACAAGCAGTGGATGCATTATTTAACAATGATACCCCAACAAGCAATGCCATCAAACCTGCAACAACACAAAAAACAATCGATGATGCCCAAAAACTAGTAGATGCAATTGCAGATGCAGGAGTAAAAGCGGCACGTCAAGCAGATTTAGATAAAGCCCAAAGCCTATTAGATGCAAAAAATGAGGCAGCGGCAGAACAAGCGAAACAAACAGCAGCGAAACAAGCAGTGGATGCATTATTTAACAATGATACCCCAACAAGCAATGCCATCAAACCTGCAACAACACAAAAAACAATCGATGATGCCCAAAAACTAGTAGATGCAATTGCAGATGCAGGAGTAAAAGCAGCACGTCAAGCAGATTTAGATAAAGCCCAGAGCTTACTAGATACGCGTACGGCTCAAGTAGCGGCAGATCAAGCACAAAAAGCAATAGCAAATTATGCAGTAAATCAACTATTTGTAAGCAATAACCCAACAAGTGATGCCATCAAAACGTCAACAGATCAAGAGGCCATTGATAATGTCCAAGCAGAGATTGACAAAATTAACGATACAACACTTAAGGCTGGGTTACAGACAACGCTAGATCGTGCACAAGAACTACTGGATGAACGGAATGCAGTGGCAAAACAAGTAGAAGAAGCGAAAAAAGTAATCGACGAATTATTCAATAATGGTAATACCAATGGCTCACTGAAAGATACAACCAACCAAGCAGCCATTGACAAAGCGCAAGAAAAAATTGATGCGCTCACAGATGCAACCAAAAAAGCAGAACTACAAAAAGATTTAGATGCGGCTCAAAAGCAACTAGATGATCGTAACAGCGCTGCAGAAACTGAAAAAGAACGTCAAGAAAAAGCAACCGCAGACGTGAAAGACCTATTTGAAAATGGTGATACCAATGGTTCACTGAAAAATACAACCAACCAAGCAGCTATTGACAAAGCACAAGAAGCCATTGATGCTGTAACAGATCCAGCCGTAAAGGAATCCTTACAAGCGGACCTAGATAAAGCCAAAGCATTACTTGTAAATGA
>NZ_JAASUG010000022.1:0-6011 GCF_014322885.1 Listeria grandensis
CCAACAACAAATCAAGCAACAATTGACGCAGCACAAGCCTTAGTCAACAAAGTAACAGATCCAACAACAAAAGCAGCGTTACAAGCAGATGTAGACAAAGCACAAAACCTATTAGATGCTAAAAACGCAGCAACAGCAGCAGAAAAAGCAAAACAAGATGCAGCGAAAAAAGCAGTAGACGAGTTATTCAACAACAACACGCCATCAAGTAATGCGATCAAACCAACAACAGACCAAGCAGCAGTGGATGCCGCACAAGCCTTAGTCAACAAAGTAACAGATCCAACAACAAAAGCAGCGTTGCAAGCAGATGTAGACAAAGCTAAATCATTACTAGCTAATAATGCGAACAACACGATTGATAGCATTGACACATATGTTTCTGGAACAAGCTATTTGACAGGTAAAGCATCAGCAGGCGTTACTCGTGTTGGCCTATATGTAAATGGTGTCCTTGTTAAAACAGCGGCAGCAAGCAACGGCAGTTACCAAATCTATGCAGGCGCTACACCTGAAATGAAGATTGATGGGCAGATTTTTGAAGTAGCAGCATTGACAGCAGCAGGCGTACCAGGTCATAAGTTATCGTCTATGGTTTCAGCTAAAACACTTAAAACACTTCCTAAATTAGCAGCACCAGTTGTGGACACATTCTATGTAGGTGATTCTAATGTTACAGGAACACTACCAACAGGTGCCGTTAAAGTCGGACTTTATGTGGATGGAAGCCTCGTTCGTTACGGTGCAATCACAGGAAATACCTTTAAAATCTATGCATATGATGTTGCGAAATTGAGAAGTGCTGGACAAGAATTTAAAGTAGTGGTAGTAGATGCAACAGGACAAGAAAGTGACTATACAACAAGCAAGGTAGAAGTTAACAATGCCAAAGTGACACCAGATGTTAATGCATCGACATCTAACTACCTTAAAGGTGATATTACTGGCAATGTGAAACGTATTGGACTATACATTGATGGTTCACTCGTTCGTTACGGCACTATAAGCGGACAAACATACAGTATTTACGTGTATGATGTAGCAGCATTAAAACAATCTGGAACAGAATACGAACTACGTGCACTAGACGACAACGGTAGAGTACTTTATTCAACTAAAGCGAAAACTAAATAAGTCATAAACTGAAATAGAGCCCATGGATTCTTTTCATGGGCTCTTTTTTCCATATTATTTAATTAATAAAGGAGAATTATTTTAATGAAAAACAAGAAAAAACTTATAATAGCAGGAATTGCGACAGCTCTTGTACTCGCAGTGGCTCTAGTGATTTATACAACATTATTACAACCCAAGACAGATATCGGTAAAACACAAGATATAAACGGTCTATTCATTACCGTATCAGATGCTCAATTGATTAGTAACTCACAAAAAATCAGAGTCCATTTTAAAATCAAAAATGATACAGAACAAAAAGCAGGAATTGGCGCTGGAGATTTCTACATCACGGTGAATAAAAAAGCGTATCGAATGGTCGGTGGCGATAACTTCGGTCAAGAACTGGAAAAAGGGAAGACTATCACAGGGAGCGGCTACTACGAATTTCCGAAAGAACAGGACAACGTATTACTGACATATACCTCACCAGAAGGAGAAAAACTAAACTGGGATTTAGGAAAAGTCCATGAAAAATAAAATACTAAACGCAAAAAAAGTATTTGTTTATAGCTCGGTACATGTCTGGAACGATACACGAGTTTACTATAAAGAAATCGAAACACTACTGCAAGCTGGCTATCAAGTAGAGCAAATGGCGGTAGAAACGATGCAACCACTGGAACCACGTCAGAATTTAACGCAGCACCTATTTGAAAAAGGTCATCGCCTAAAGCGATTTACAAGGTGGTACAGCATTTACAAAGCGATTCGAAAATCAGACGCCATGTATTACCATTTCCATGATCCTGAATTATTGCTGCTTTTGCCTATATTGAGAAAAAATAAGGGTGTCTTTATTTATGACATGCATGAAAATTTCCCGAAAGCATTGGAAACGAAAGCTTGGATTCCAAAGATTTTGCGACAACCACTTGCTAAAATCATAAAAGGAGTAGAGCAGAGATGTTTGAAGCGATGTGATAGTGTCATATTTGCAGAAACGTCCTATAAAAAGGATTACCCAACTATCACACAACAGAAAAAAGATATTTTGAATTATCCGATGTACCAAGCACCATTTGATGTAGCGAAGGGCAAAGAGCAAACGTTACTCTATGTTGGCGGTATTGAAGAAAATCGCGGGTTATGGATTATGTTAGAAACGCTTAAAAGCCTGAGAGAATCAGGGCATAACGATTTGAAACTAAAATTAATAGGTCCTATCTCCAACACAGATAATGAAAAAATAGATAGGTTCACAACTAAACATGCGATGACGAATAGCGTAGCGCGGCTAGGTCGAATACCAAATGGAGAAATTAATGGACATATGGCTACAGCAACGATTGGTCTTTGTCTTTTAAAGCCAATTCCTAACTATATGGAATCGATGGCAACGAAGATGTTCGAATATATGTCTGCCGAATTGCCGATGATTGTCTCGGATTTCCCGATGTGGTCGGAATTGATGCAAGAAACGAAAAGCGGCTACAGTGTGGATCCATTGAATACGATGGCAGTAAAAGATGCGGTGGAATTGTTGCTCCTAAATAAAGAGCGCCGACAAGAGATGGGTACCAATGGACGTGCGCACTATGAAAAAACATACAATTGGACAGCAGAAGGAGAGAAATTACTTGCTCTCTACGAAACAACAAATCGCGAGGTGTTAAATGAAAGTCCTGTATATCAGTCAGCATTTTGAATCAGAAAACGGGTTAACAAGACCTTATGAATTCGCCAAAAAATTAACCGAAGAAAAGATAGAAGTGACTATGCTAACAGGGAAAAACATGGCGGAAAAAGAATTGGATGGCATCCAGATTGTTTCAACGAACACGAGTTATGATCATACCTTTGCTTTCCATAAACGGCTGTTCGCGTTCCTGATATTTGTTATCAAGAGCATTTATCTTGGTTTGAAGGAGAAGAATGTAGACGTCATTTACGCGAGTTCTGCCCCGATTACTGTTGGGATTACAGCACTCATCGTCGCTAGATTAAAGCGAGTCCCTTTTCTATTCGAAGTACGAGATGTATGGCCAGATGCCCCAATCGAAATGGGTATTATCCGCAATAAAAGGCTCATCCAGATTGTCCGTAGATTGGAGAAAATGATTTACCGTCAGGCATCCCATATTGTAGCCCTTTCTGACGGTATCAAACGCAATATTGTTCAAAAAGGTGTTGCGAATAGTAAGGTTAGCGTCATCACGAACCTGGCACATTGTGATAAAACGATTCAATACGTATCGAAAACATGTAGAATGCACATAGAGGGTCGGTATCCGAAGTTAACTGGAAAAACAATTGCACTATATCCAGGAACATTTGGTGCAGCGAACGACCTGAATTTTATACTCGATGTTGCGACGCAATACCCCGATCCAGATATCCATTACATCTTGATTGGCCACGGAAAAGAGAAGGCTGCGATGGTAAAAACAATCCAGAACCGCGGTTTAACGAATATTTGGTTGCTTGATAATATGCCAAAAGCAGAGGTTTTTAGCTGGATGTCAGCGAGTGACGTCGGAATTGTTAATTTAGCGAACATCCCAATTCTAGCGGCTGAAAATAGCTCCAATAAGTTTTTTGACTTTCTATCACTGAGCAAGCCAATCATTTTAAACTTCCAAGGCTGGCAAGATGATTTATTACGGAAAAATCAAGCTGGTGCGGGTTTTGACTATGATGATAAAGCCGGATATTACACCTTTTTAAAAATGATACACGCTAATAAAACGCAAAAAGTAGCGATGGGCGAGCGGGCACGAGTGTTGGCAGAAACCCATTTTGATGCACGGATTTTAAAAGAGCAGTTTGCGGCAATAATTAAAAGGTATGCATGAAATTAGGAGGAATAGAGATGAAAATAGCAATAATTGGACTTGGATATATTGGGTTACCAACAGCGGTCATGTTTGCTAAACACAGACAAAAAGTCATTGGTTTCGACACGAATAAAGAGGTTATCGCACGTCTACAGTCCGGTTTTATTCATATTGAAGAGCCGGGATTACAAGAAGCATTTCAGAATGTTTTAGAGAATGGATTATTACGCCCCGTGAGTCAATTAGAGCCAGCTGATACGTTTATCATCGCGGTTCCAACGCCTCATATGGAGGATCATTCGTGTGATACGAGATACATTCGTCAAGCGGTGCAAGACGTGATCCCGCTACTTGAAAAAGGCAATACGATCATTTTAGAGTCTACGGTGGCGCCGAAAACAACGACAGGTGTGATTCAACCGATGTTGGAAGAGGCTGGATTTACGGTAGGCGTGGACGTGCATGTCGTGCACTGTCCTGAGCGCGTGTTACCAGGGCAAATTATGATGGAATTGGTGCATAATAACCGGATTATCGGTGGTGTGACGCCAGAGTGTGCGATTGCCGGTGGGCAAGTATATCAAACGTTTGTGAAGGGAGAAATGGTATTGACGGATGCATCGACGGCGGAACTTTCTAAATTGATGGAAAACACGTTTCGTGATACGAATATTGCCCTTGCGAACGAATTAGTGAAACTGTCTGCTGAGCTCGATATTAATGCGCTAGACGTTATTGAAATGGCAAATAAACATTCACGTGTGAATATTCATACACCGGGACCAGGTGTTGGCGGACACTGTCTTGCGGTTGACCCGTACTTTATTACAACGGCGGCTCCAGAACAAACTCCGCTAATCCAAACGGCACGAGAAATCAATCGCAGTATGCCAGAATATGTTGCGCAAAGTGTTGATGTAATTACGAATAGTACGGCGAAAAAAGTGGTTATTCTCGGTGCAGCGTATAAAGGAAATGTCGACGATATTCGCGAAAGCCCAGCGCTAAAAATAGCCGAGCATTTGCAAAAGCGAGGCATCGAAGTCCATGTTTACGACCCGCATGTCGCGTATTACAACATGAATCCAGAAATTGCTTTTGCAGACGCGGATATGGCGGTTATTGCGACGGAACACGATGAATTCAAGCGCTTGCCTATGTCGCTATTGACGAGTATGGCCAATATGCAAATTTTTGATACAAAAAATATTTTTGAAGGCGACCATGAGGAACTGACGTATATCACACTTGGAACATTGCACCGCTACACGAATCGCCCCCGCAGTTTCACTCATAAAAAAGCTTAAGGAGACGATAAAACAAAATGGATAAAACAATTGATTTAAGTGGTATCATCACGATCTTGAAACGTTTTTGGTGGGTTGTCGCCGTCCTTGGCATTATTGGTATGGCAACGGCGTTCTTGTATACGAATAACTTTGTAGAAAAGAAGTACGAGGCAACGAGTCAGGTTCTCGTGAAGCCGGAGAAAAGTGAAGACAATCGCAATTTTGATGTACAGTTGAACAAACAATTAATTAGCACGTATCAAGTGATTGTGACGAGTGGAAATGTTTTGAATCAAGTACGCAATAAGCTTCATTTAGAGGATTCTAACAAGGAGCTAGCTAGCCGGATTACGGTCACCAATGAAGGTTCCTCGCAAGTCTTGGTACTAGGGGTACAAGATACGGACCCAAAGCAAGCGGTTCTCGTCGTCAATACGCTATCTGAAGTTTTGCAAAAAGAGGCGAAAACGGTGATGGATGAGAAGAATGTCCGTGTGCTATCGCCAGCCGAATTGGAAAATAGCAAAGCGCCGGTGAGTCCCAACTTGAAAATCACCGTTTTGCTAGGATTTATAGCAGGTGTAGCACTTGCTATTGCAGTATTTGCAATTATTGAATTGACGAATACCAAACTCAGGACGCGTGAAGATGTGGAAGCTTTGGTTGATATTCCAGTATTGGGAATCATTACTAGGAGGAAACTATGATAAAAATAGCGAAAAGTAAAGATGATAAGAAATTAACGGTTTTTACACAACGAAATACACAA
>NZ_JAASUG010000023.1:0-4881 GCF_014322885.1 Listeria grandensis
TCGTACGCGCGAACCACAATGATGTCTTTCGGTGATTTCGTTTTATCGAAAGAATAGAACCTGAATGTACCATTCGCTACTGTACCGCCTTTGTACACGGTGCTCACTCCTGCTTCATTTGTGATGGTTACTTCAATTCTAGCAACGTCTCCTGTGTATGTTCCACTGATGTTAGAATCGCCTGGAATCGTCATGGCTTTTGGCGTGATTTGTCCTGCTGTTACGACTGCAAAGTTCACTTTCTCACGGGCGATTTCTCTGCCATTCTTGTCGTAAGCTACCATATAAAGCGATTGGTCTTTTTTGATGCCAGGACCTACGTAGAACCTGAAGGTACCATTTGATTTCGTGGCATTTCCAGATTCTACGCCGTCTTTACTAAGCGTGATACGATCTACATCGCCTGAATAGCTACCTGTAATCGATGTTGTTCCTAAAACGAAATCATCTGGTTTAAGTGTTCCGTTGCTAGATAATTGTGCTTTCGCTTTATCCAAATCTTTTTGTAGTTCGGCTTTTTTCGTTGGATCGGTTACTTTGTTGACTAAGGCTTGGGCTGCGTCTACGGCTGCTTGATCTGTTGTTGATTTGATCACGTTGCTTGATGGTGTGTCGTTGACGAACAGCTCATCTACTGCTTTTTTCGCTGCATCTTGTTTTGCTTTTTCGTTTTTTGCGTCTAGTAAGCTTTGCGCTTTGTCTAGATCTTTTTGTAAGTCTGCTTTCGCGGTTGGGTCTTGTACTTTGTTCACAAGAGTTTGTGCTGCATCAATGGCTGCTTGGTCTGTCGTTGATTTAATACCAGTTTTTGTTGCGTCTGTGAATAGAGCATCAACTGCTTTTTTTGCTGCATCTTGTTCAGCCGTTCCTTTTTGGACTACTATTGTATTTGCACTTGACGTTTTGCCATCTTTTGTTGCTATTGCTGTTACGACTGTTCCTTCCGCTTGTTTCGCAATCGTCAAACTGTAAATGCCATCTGATCCCACACGTCCTGTTGCGAGTTGCTTACCATCTTGATCTTTCATAATAATTGTTGCGTTTGGTTCTGCTGTTCCTGAAGCAAAGACAGAATCTGTTGTAAGTGAATTAATTGTCGTTTGATCAATACCGTCACGTACCACAATAGTTGATGCTGTAGATGTGAATCCTGCTAAAGAAGCTGTTATTGAGATAACCATTCCTTCTGGTTGTTTTGCAATAGTTAAGCTGTATATGCCATCTGATCCGACGCGTCCTGTTGCGAGTTGCTTACCATCTTGATCTTTCATTATGATAGTTGCATTCGGCTCTGCTGTTCCTGAAACTGACACTGATTCTGTCGTCACGTCGTTAACTGTTGTTTCATCAATTTCACCGCGAACGACTGTTGTTTGTGCCGTGGAAGTTTTTCCATTTGATGTTGCTGTGACTATCACAACTGTTCCAGCGGCTTGCTTTGGAATTGTAACACTGTATTTACCATCAGATCCTATTTTTCCAAATCCAAGTACATCACCAGCGCTATTTTTAATTTCAACAGATGCATTTGCTTGCGCTGTTCCTTCCGCTACTGTTGATTTTGTTGTTAGTGCTGAGATAGTTGTTTGATCAAGGTCACCTTGTGTTACAGTCGTAGTCGCGTATGAAGAAGCTATTCCTTTTGTTGCCATCGCTGTAACTCTTGTACCTACATCTTGTTGTGAAATCGTAATGCTGTAGTTTCCATCAGATCCTACTTTCCCAGAACCGATAACTTCACCATTTGCTTTGATTTCAATGTCTGCATTTGGTTCAGCTGTCCCTGTTGCTTTGGTTGAATCTGTTGTGGTAGGGGCGATCGTTGTTTGTTTAATCGCTGCTTGAATGACTGTCGTTGATGCAGAAGATGTAATTCCATTATAATCAGCTGTTGCCGTTACTACTGTTCCAGCGGCTTGTTTTGCAATGGTAACATCGTAGTAGCCATCTGATCCTACTCTTCCAGAGGCTAATATCGTTCCTGTTGCGTTCTTAATAACGATTGTTGCGTTTGGCTCTGCTAAACCTACTACGTGCGTTGAATCTGTCGTAAGATCTTCAATTTTTGTTTGTGCAATATTCGTTAAGGCGTAACTACCACCCAATAATTTACCAGTTGTTTTACTTACAAATTGTGATTGGAATTGCGCACTGTTTGACATTAAGTTCTTTTGACTTAAGTTACCTTTATCCCAACCAGACAAGTCAAATGTTGCTGTTTTAAAGTCGTTGTAGTTATGCGTTGGCTTGTCATTATAGATAAAACCATAATCCCATGTGGATAGGCCTTTATCAGAATTGATGTTAATTTTTGTTGAAGCACCAGCGTAGTTCGCAAAAACAGATCCTGTAGCATTCGTATTGGTAATCGCAAAATTCGAACCGTTCTCAAATATTAATGTTTTACCAGTTTGGACTGTTCCTTGTAGACCTTTTGAATTCGCAACAAAATCCGCTCCTTTTTCAACAGTTAAACTACCATTTGTAATGGAAATACCTTCTTCAACTGGGTCACCTGCATCAGCCTTAAAACTAGCTCCTGTTTTAACAATCATGCTTCCGCCAGTTGCGTAAATTGCTTGTTTATTGGCTGATTTCAGCTCCATATTTCCTGCTATAGAAATTTGTGCACTATTATTAGCCACATAAAGCGTATATGATTTCGAATCGACTTTCATATTAGAATTTGCTTCTTGGGTTAGATTTCCATTTACATAAAGTGCCGTTCCATTAGATTCAATGGAAGAGAAGTCGACGTTTGCCCCCTCTTTAATTAACAGGTTTTTTCCTTGATACACTTCTTCTTGGGTGGCAGTTGCTTTAATGTCGCCTTCTAAAATAGTTGTCCCATTAGCGTTGTAAACAAACTGTCTACCGTTAGAAGTTACATCTTTATAAGTCACCTGTACGCCATTATACTCTGACCAGAATAACGGGTAGATATCTTGGTTAGTGATAGTTAAATCCTCTATGCGGTTGATAGAATAAGTCTGTGCAACACCGATTCTATTCCGATCCATATCGATTGAGTGTCCGTTACCGTATAGATTTTTTTGTGTTGTGAAGTTAAAGCTTGTTGTTAGTTTAATGTCTGCTGTTAGTTTAATGTCTGTTATGGTTGTGCTTAACAAGGCTGTTCTGAGTTCTGCAGATGTCGCTACCTCCGTTGCATTAGCAGGAGCAGCAGTAAGTGCGGCTTCTGAAACTACATTTTTAAGTGCTTCTTCACTTGCAAATACGTTAGCAGGTATTGTACTTAGTAGCGAGCTCCCAATCAATACAGTTGCTAAAGCAATTGTTCCACTTTTTCTGATAATATTTTTTTTCGTTGACATTAATTAATTTCCTCCCCTAATTTAAATTATTATTTATATTATAGTTGCGCAACTATTTTTTAGACTGAATTCATAAGAGTTAACTTGAATCAATCAGTATTATTCCCATATTGTTCTTCCTCTCATATTTAAATTTTTTGCGGGTGGGATGAACTTATAAACCCAAGTCTTCTGCATCATAAATCAAGATAGGCTTGCCCTTTTTATATATAATTTTATTTGCCCGTTCTAATTCTTGCACTGCCTTCTTAGCAGTGTGCGGTGATATTTGGCAACATTTAGACAGAAGCAAATAATTGACCATTTTGGGAATATGAAAACCTGCCTCTTCTCTCTTGGAAAGTAGCTTAATAATATCCAGCACTCGCTCTTGTACGCTTTTGGTTAGCATCAGTGAATATCGATAAAACTGAGATTCCTGACGCTTTAACGTATCAATTAAAAGATCTGGAAAGAAAGGTTGCCCAGAAAGTTCTTGAAGTACTGCATTGGCATCATAAATAGCTACTTCTACACTTCCAAGGGCAACATATTCATACGGATTAGACTGAAAAACATTATGGAAGATAAAATCATTCTCCATCCAAATAGCATTAACGTGTTGTTTCGAGTTATTAATTTGCTGCAGTAATTGTCCTTTTATGATATGAATCAATTTACCTGAATCCGACAAAACAAGATCTTGATGATTTTTTAATACTTTCACCTGACAAAAATCCGAATTATTTTTGCTTATATTCGATAAATCTAACAAAGGTAACAACAAGTTAGGTTCCCTAAGTAATAAACCGTGAACCTCAAGAAAATCCATAGGACGCCTCCCTGTAATGTGAACTATATTACTTAGCATAAAGCATAAAATTTTGATGTTATATACTTAAAAAATACTAATTTGCATGCTAATTTTGAAATTACATAAATTTAAAATTGTAATGTCGTTTTTAGCCTCGTAAACGACTGCTACTCCTTCACTAATTATGTGTTCATTTTATGTCTAAAACGCAATTTTTATAGTTAAATGTTTAAAATTCAGCATATAAATCGATAAATACGAGTAACAAAATTTACTTTTCTATTAAAATAGACACTTCAACAAGGTGACGTTTAAAACCAACAAACGAAGGAGAAACTTATGTATAGAAACCCATTTCGCGAAAGGATGTAACGCACATGCTACTAAAAAACCAAACTAAAACAAGTAGGAGTAATTGCAAAGAAATTTCCCGTCAGGAACACTTCTTGCAAATCTTGCTCCAAACCAGGCTCTTCAATATGAATAAAATCCGCGTTTAACTGTGTGATAACCCATGGCGATATGTCAATGCCTGTCACTTGATACCCGTATTTCGCGAACAATATCGCAGTTGGGAAACCAATGTATCCAATGCCTATAACCGTAATTTTCGTATAGTTACTTCCACCTTTCGTTTTATTTTGTTGGAATTGTAACTGTCCATGTTACATTTTCTGTCGTTTCTTGTGAATATGGCTCATACAGTACAGTCACTTCTTTTTGATCCACTGGTATTTCATAGAATCCTGGTCC
>NZ_JAASUG010000024.1:0-4427 GCF_014322885.1 Listeria grandensis
TACAAGAACGCCGTTGCCATACCAATAATGCCAAGGACGGCGACAACCCACCAAAAACGTTTCAAGATCGTGATGATGCCACTCAAATCAATTGTTTTATCCATTTTGTTTTATCGTCTCCTTTAGCTTTTTTATTACGCATGCAACTGTGAACGGTTCGTGTAGCGGTGCAAGGTGCCAAGCGTGATATACGTCAGTTCCTCATGATTTCCTTCAAAAATATTTTTTGTATCGAAAATTTGCATGCTAGCCATACTTGCTAATAAATTATTTGGTAGTTGCTTAAACTCATCATGTTCCGTCGCGATAATCGCCATGTCAGCGTCTGCAAAGGCATTTTCTGGATTCATGGCATAGTGGGCAACATGTGGATCATACACATGAACTTCCACGCCGCGTTGTTGCAAATGCTCAGCAATTTTTAGCGCTGGGCTTTCCCTGATATCATCCACATTTCCTTTATATGCCGCGCCAAGAATAACTACTTTTTTCGCTGTGTTATTTGTAATCGCATCGACACTATTCGCGATATACTCAGGCATGCTGCTATTGATCGCTCTTGCCGTTTGGATCAGTGGCGTTTGTTCTGGAGCCGCCGTTGTGATGAAGTATGGATCAACTGCAAGACAGTGTCCACCAACGCCTGGTCCTGGTGTATGAATGTTCACACGTGGATGCTTATTTGCCATTTTGATAACGTCTAGCGCATTAATATCGAGCTCAGCAGAGAGTTTCACCAATTCGTTCGCAAGCGCAATATTCGTATCGCGGAACGTGTTTTCCATCAGTTTAGAAAGTTCCGCCGTCGAAGCATCCGTCAGTAACATTTCGCCTTTTACAAACGTTTGGTAAACAACGGAGCCAGCGATCGTACACTCTGGTGTTACGCCACCGATAATGCGGTTATTATGCACCAATTCCGTCATAATTTGGCCTGGTAGCACGCGCTCTGGACAATGTACTAAATACACATCCACGCCTACCGTAAATCCAGCTTCTTCCAGCATCGGTTGAATCACGCCTGTCGTAGTTTTCGGTGCCACAGTAGACTCTAAAATGATCGTATTGCCTTTTTCAAGTAGCGGAATCACGTCTTGCACCGCTTGACGAATGTATCTCGTATCGCACGAATGATCCTCTGTATGTGGCGTCGGAACCGCGATGATGAACGCACCCGCTGGCTCTAATTGACTCACGGGACGTAATAATCCATTGTTCAAAACATCTTGAAATGCTTCCTGTAATCCCGGCTCTTCAATATGAATACGACCGGATTGCAAACTTGCGATAACATCTTTATTCGTATCAAAACCAATCACTTCTTGCCCGTGTTTGGCGAACATCACCGCTGTTGGCAATCCAATATATCCAAGCCCGATTGTTGCTATTTTCATCCTTATTCCTCCTAATTTAATTCGTTTCCTTCATAATTTTTAATTAATTCGGCAAACTGATCTTTCAAAATCCGTGCATCAAAATGGGTTTCTGCCAGCACTCGTGCACTCGCTCCCATTGCTAATTTCCGCGTTTTATTGTCGTGTATCATTTTCAGAAAATCGTAATAGCCAGCTTTATCGTGGTAATGAAAACCTGCACCAGCGATATGTTCTCGCAATAAATCATCTTGCCAACCTTTGAAATTCAAAATGATCGGCTTGCTCAATGATAGAAAATCGAAAAACTTATTGGAGCTATTTTCAGCGGCCAGAATCGGGACGTTCGCTAAATTCACGATCCCGACATCACTTGCTGACATCCAACTAAAAACCTCTGCTTTTGGCATATTATCGAGCAACCAAATGTTCGTTAAGCCACGATTCCGAACCGTTTCTGCCATCGATGCCTTCTCTTTGCCACGTCCAATCAAGATGTAATGAATGTTCGGGTCGGGGTGCTGCGTCGCGACATCGAGTATAAAATTAAGATCATTCGCTACGCCAAATGTTCCTGGATACAGCGCGATTGTTTTTCCAATTAACTCCGGATACATAGCCTCTATGTGTTCTCGATCTTCCGCCGAGTCATACCAAGTCGCTTTATCACAATGTGCGAGATTCGTAATCACGCTAATCTTACTTTTCGCGACACCTTTTGACACAATATTCCGCTTAATTCCATCAGATAGTGCTACAATATGAGAAGCGTAACGATAAATCATTTTCTCGAGTCCACGGACAATCCTGATAAACTCTTTATTGCGGATAATACCCATTTCAATTGGCGCATCTGGCCATACATCGCGAACTTCGAATACAAAAGGAACTCGCTTGATTTTAGCTACAATAAGCGCTGTAATCCCAACCGTAATCGGGGCCGAGCTCGCGTAAATCACATCCACATTCTTTTCCTTTAAACCGAGATAAATGCTTTTAATGACGAACATCACAAAGGCAAGCAAGCGTTTATGAAAAGCAAAAGTATGATCATAATTCGTTTTTGTCGAAATAATCTGAATACCATCTAATTCCTTTTCTTTCATGCTCTTTCCTGTTAACATCGTCACTTCTATATCTTCTTCTGTTAACTTTTTCGCTAATTCATAAGGTCTTGTTAAGCCGTTTTCCGACTCAAAATGTTGACTGATATATAGGACTTTCATTTAGCACCTCACTATTTGCCGCCGCATAAAGGGCAAGTAATTTTTGTCCTTCCGTTGTCCAGTTATAAGCTTTTTTATAGTGATAACGTCCGTTCGTCCCCATTTTTTGTCGCAATACCTTATTTTCCAGCAGAAGCTCCATCACTCCAGTTATCTCTTTAGCATCTAGCGGATTTACGCTAAGACCACTTTGCGTTTCTTTCATTAAATCCGACCACATCGGGAAATCTGATACAATCATTGGTAGTTGTGCCGACATGTATTCAAACATCTTCGTCGCCATGGATTCCATATAATTAGGAATCGGTTTTAATAAACAAAGTCCAATTGTTGCGGTAGCCATGTGTCCGCTTATTTCGGCATTCGGTATTCTTCCTAATCGTTCTACATTACTAGTAAGACTATGTTCTGTCACAAAAGCATCTATTTTTTCATTATCTACTTCTGAAATCGGACCAATCAGTTTCAATTTTAGTTCCGCGCATCCAGACTGCTTCAAGCTGTTCAAAGCCTCTAACATTATCCATAATCCGCGATTTTCTTCAATGCCACCTACATAAAGTAACGTGTTTTCTTCATTCTCCTCTGCTGGCATTACTTCTTGATATGTCGGATAGTTCAGGATATCTTCACTCTTTTGCGTCACATACGGATAATCTTTTTTATATGAACTTTCTGCAAAAACAACGCTATCACACAACGATAGGCATTTCTGCTCCACTCGTTTTACAATTTTAGCTAGTGGTTTACGAAGCCCTTTCGGAATCCAAGCTTTCGTTTCCAACGCTTTCGGAAAGTTTTCATGCATATCATAGATGAAGATTCCTTTCCGCTTTCTTAAAATTGGCAAAAGTATCAACAATTCAGGATCATGAAAATGATAATATTTGGCGTCTGAGTTGCGGATCGCTTTGTAAATAGTGAACCACCTTGTAACTCGCTTCAATCGGCTACCTTTTTGAAATAGATTTTGCGTTAAGTTCTGGCGTGGTTCAGGTTGTTGCGTCGTTTCCACCGCTGTTTGCTCCACTTGGTAACCCGCTTTTAGTAGCGTCTCAATTTCTTTATAGTAAATTCGCGTATCGTTCCAGACATGAACCGAACTGTAAACAAATACTTTTTTCTCGTTTAGTGTCTTATTCTTCATCGACTTGCCCTAAGTTCCAAGTCCATGTTTCGCCCTCCGGTGATGTATATATGAGTAATGTTTCTTCTTGCTCTTTTGGAATTTTGTAGTAGCCATTTCCTGTAATTGTCTCACCCTTAGCTATTTCTTGACCAAAATTGTCTCCACTAGTCATTTGGTAATCTTTTTTACCCACCGTGATGTGGAAGTTTCCTGCACCAATTCCTGTTGTTTGCTTCGTATTATTTTTAACTTTAAATTGAACTCGGACTTTACTCGATTGATTGACTAATTCCGCATTAGCTACCGTAATCTGTAAACCATTTATATCTTGTGTTTTACCGATGTCTGTTTTTGGTTGTAATAAAGTTGCATTGACGATGAGGGAAACAACAATTAATACGGTCGCGATAATCCCTGCTATTGTGAGCTTCTTTTTATTTTTCATAAAATCGATTCTCCTTTATTAGTTGGTGGATGCCTTTGTTGCTCGGCTCCTTAACTCTATTTAACCATGGATTGTGTTTTTCTAGTATTTTGCTTTGTCACAAGGTAGTGACAATTATGGATCAACGTAACATATTTCATTATGTAAGAAATAGGGCCCATAATATAAATGAATGGGCCTTATTTCCATTTAGAACTTATTTAACTGTTTCTTTAATAGTTGTTAGGACATTGTTTCCTGCGTCTAATACTTGT
>NZ_JAASUG010000025.1:0-3340 GCF_014322885.1 Listeria grandensis
AAGAAAGTTGTTCTTTGAAAACTAGATAAGAAAGTTAGTAAAGTGCGGTATAAGTCGTTGACTTGTACCAACCAAGTAAGAACCGAGAATCAACTGAAAGTGAATCTTTCAACTAACCGATACGACCATCGCTGGTGCGTAGACGTTAGGAACATACCCGTGGCGAGTTCGAAAGAACAACGACCCACATGGTTAAGTTAGAAAGGGCGCACGGTGGATGCCTTGGCACTAGGAGCCGAAGAAGGACGGGACTAACACCGATATGCTTTGGGGAGCTGTACGTAAGCGTTGATCCAGAGATTTCCGAATGGGGGAACCCACTATTCTTCATCGAATAGTATCCTTACGTGAATACATAGCGTAAGGAAGGCAGACCCAGGGAACTGAAACATCTAAGTACCTGGAGGAAGAGAAAGAAAAATCGATTTCCTGAGTAGCGGCGAGCGAAACGGAAAGAGCCCAAACCAAGAAGCTTGCTTCTTGGGGTTGTAGGACACTCTATACGGAGTTACAAAGGAATGTGGTAAACGAAGTGGTCTGGAAAGGCCCGCCAAAGAAGGTAACAGCCCTGTAATTGAAAGCATATTCCCTCCAGAGTGGATCCTGAGTACGGCGGAACACGTGAAATTCCGTCGGAATCCGGGAGGACCATCTCCCAAGGCTAAATACTCCCTAGTGACCGATAGTGAACCAGTACCGTGAGGGAAAGGTGAAAAGCACCCCGGAAGGGGAGTGAAACAGTTCCTGAAACCGTGTGCCTACAAGTAGTTAGAGCCCGTTCATGGGTGATAGCGTGCCTTTTGTAGAATGAACCGGCGAGTTACGATTTGTTGCAAGGTTAAGCGGAAAAAGCGGAGCCGTAGCGAAAGCGAGTCTGAATAGGGCGCATGAGTAACAGGTCGTAGACCCGAAACCAGGTGATCTACCCATGTCCAGGATGAAGGTGAGGTAATACTCACTGGAGGTCCGAACCCACGCACGTTGAAAAGTGCGGGGATGAGGTGTGGGTAGCGGAGAAATTCCAATCGAACCTGGAGATAGCTGGTTCTCTCCGAAATAGCTTTAGGGCTAGCCTCGAGGTAAAGAGTCGTGGAGGTAGAGCACTGTTTGGACTAGGGGCCCTTCTCGGGTTACCGAATTCAGATAAACTCCGAATGCCATGTACTTATACTCGGGAGTCAGACTGCGAGTGATAAGATCCGTAGTCGAAAGGGAAACAGCCCAGACCACCAGTTAAGGTCCCAAAATATATGTTAAGTGGAAAAGGATGTGGGGTTGCATAGACAACCAGGATGTTGGCTTAGAAGCAGCCACCATTGAAAGAGTGCGTAATAGCTCACTGGTCGAGTGACCCCGCGCCGAAAATGTACCGGGGCTAAACATATTACCGAAACTGTGGATGAACCTCTTAGGAGGTTCGTGGTAGGAGAGCGTTCTAAGGGCGGTGAAGTCAGACCGGAAGGACTGGTGGAGCGCTTAGAAGTGAGAATGCCGGTATGAGTAGCGAAAGACGGGTGAGAATCCCGTCCACCGAATATCTAAGGTTTCCTGGGGAAGGCTCGTCCGCCCAGGGTTAGTCGGGACCTAAGCTGAGGCCGATAGGCGTAGGCGATGGACAACAGGTAGATATTCCTGTACCAGTGCTATTTGTTTGAGCAATGGGGTGACACAGAAGGATAGGGAATCGCACGGATGGAAAGGTGCGTCCAAGCAGTGAGTGTGAGAAGTAGGCAAATCCGCTTCTCGCGAAGCATGAGCTGTGATGGGGAAGGAAATTAAGTACGGAAGTTCCTGATTTCACGCTGTCAAGAAAAGCCTCTCGTTAGAATAGTACTGCCCGTACCGCAAACCGACACAGGTAGATGAGGAGAGAATCCTAAGGTGAGCGAGAGAACTCTCGTTAAGGAACTCGGCAAAATGACCCCGTAACTTCGGGAGAAGGGGTGCTCTATTAGGGTGCAAGCCCGAGAGAGCCGCAGTGAATAGGCCCAGGCGACTGTTTAGCAAAAACACAGGTCTCTGCAAAACCGTAAGGTGACGTATAGGGGCTGACGCCTGCCCGGTGCTGGAAGGTTAAGAGGAGTGCTTAGCGCAAGCGAAGGTACGAATTGAAGCCCCAGTAAACGGCGGCCGTAACTATAACGGTCCTAAGGTAGCGAAATTCCTTGTCGGGTAAGTTCCGACCCGCACGAAAGGCGCAACGATCTGGGCACTGTCTCAACGAGAGACTCGGTGAAATTATAGTACCTGTGAAGATGCAGGTTACCCGCGACAGGACGGAAAGACCCCGTGGAGCTTTACTGCAACCTGATATGGAATGTTTGTACCGCTTGTACAGGATAGGTAGGAGCCGAGGAGACGTGAGCGCCAGCTTACGAGGAGGCAATGGTGGGATACTACCCTGGCTGTATGACCATTCTAACCCGCCACGCTTAGCGCGTGGGGAGACAGTGTCAGGTGGGCAGTTTGACTGGGGCGGTCGCCTCCTAAAGAGTAACGGAGGCGCCCAAAGGTTCCCTCAGAATGGATGGAAATCATTCGCAGAGTGTAAAGGCACAAGGGAGCTTGACTGCGAGACTGACAAGTCGAGCAGGGACGAAAGTCGGGCTTAGTGATCCGGTGGTTCCGCATGGAAGGGCCATCGCTCAACGGATAAAAGCTACCCCGGGGATAACAGGCTTATCTCCCCCAAGAGTCCACATCGACGGGGAGGTTTGGCACCTCGATGTCGGCTCGTCGCATCCTGGGGCTGTAGTCGGTCCCAAGGGTTGGGCTGTTCGCCCATTAAAGCGGCACGCGAGCTGGGTTCAGAACGTCGTGAGACAGTTCGGTCCCTATCCGTCGCGGGCGCAGGAAATTTGAGAGGAGCTGTCCTTAGTACGAGAGGACCGGGATGGACACACCGCTGGTGTACCAGTTGTTCCGCCAGGAGCATCGCTGGGTAGCTATGTGTGGCAGGGATAAACGCTGAAAGCATCTAAGCGTGAAGCCCCCCTCAAGATGAGATTTCCCATTTCTTTAAGAAAGTAAGATCCCTGAAAGAAGATCAGGTAGATAGGTTTGGAGTGGAAGTATGGCGACATATGGAGCGGACAAATACTAATCGATCGAGGACTTAACCAAAAAAAGTAAGAGACTCGGGCACGAACGGTCACGCACAGACCAACTTTCTTATCTAGTTTTGAGAGAACCGCGTTCTTTCAGGTAGTTACACATTGTCTGGTGGTTACGGCGAAGAGGTCACACCCGTTCCCATCCCGAACACGGAAGTTAAGCTTTTCAGCGCCGATGGTAGTAGGGGGCTTCCCCCTGTGAGAGTAGGTCGTCGCCGGGCAATGTA
>NZ_JAASUG010000026.1:0-2776 GCF_014322885.1 Listeria grandensis
TTCACCGCTTTATCCGATGAAACCATCACCATACTCTCTACACCGATTTCATGCGCGACTTGCGCGACATTTCGCGTCCCGTAGATGTTATTCTTCACAGCTTCTAGTGGATTCGCTTCCATAAGCGGCACATGTTTATGCGCCGCGGCATGATAAATCACATCGGGCAAATGAGTTGTCATCACGTCACGCAGACGCTTGATGTCTTGGATATCCACGATGAGTGGTAATAATTCGACGTTGGATGTCCGTTCTCCTAGTTCGCGATGAATTTGGTAGATCGAATGCTCGCCATGTCCTAATAGCAAAATCTTTTTCGGCTCAAAGTCCATGATTTGGCGACAAATTTCTGAACCGATCGAACCACCGGCACCCGTTACTAATACGGTTTTGTTCGTCAAGTTATCCGCAATTTTGGCTAAGTCTAGCTGTACGGGATCGCGTCCAAGTAAATCCTCGACATCGACTTCCTGCACCTGACTCACGCTCAGTTTGCCCGACAAAATATCTGCCATTTTCGGCATCGTTTTTATGACGAGTCCCGTTGCCACGGCTTGCTTGGTAATCGCTTGAAGCGTCGTGCTTGGCATCGATGGCATCGCGATAATCAGTTGTACCGCCTGTGTTTTAGCGACAAGCACCGCCAAGTTTTCCATCCCGCCAAGTACTGGCACGTCTAGCAATCTCGTCTTCTGCTTCTTCTTGTCATCATCAATAAATCCGACTGGGCGCACATCTGATTTCGCATCTTTTTGCAGTTGTTGCACTAGTTGCGTTCCCGCCTCACCGGCACCGATGATGAGCGTGCGCACCGATTGGCTCTGCACCCTGTGTTGCGAACGATCGCGGCGTAACCTTACCAGCAAACGCGTGCCACCGATCAATAACAACTGGGCGATAAAAAGGAAGAGGAAGAAGCGAATCTCGAGGTTAGCAAATCCTGTCATAGCAACGACTACAAACATACTTACCGCGAATGCCAGGCTCACCACTTTTACGATGGCGACTAAGTCTTTTACACTCGTATGTGTCCACGTCCTGCCTTGTAACCGAAACCCTACCGCGAAAATATGGTAAGCGACAGTCAGCACGACGGCAGTCACTACCGGATTCCCGTTCGCCGCACCATAAAATGCAAGCACTGCGGCCAACCAAATCATACTCGTATCCACCATCGACCAAAGACCAACTCTCCTCAAAATTTCCATTCTTCATTACCTCCACTTTCCGCCAGCGGATATCTCACCGTGGACTCACATTTTATAAATTAGCATCAAAACCAAGGGCTGTCGTTTTGTCCGCAAACGTTCTTCCTAAAAAGTTCTTCGTATCTAAAATCGCCGTCGCATTCGTGGCAATCTTCGTCACGTCCATATCTTCATGACACGTGAGTAAAACGACTAAATCATATGCGGCGACACGATCGTAATCGAGCGGAATACTTTGTTGCGTTCCGTTTTCATGATCGATAAAAGAGGTAGCGCGCGTATCTAGAAAATCCACAGTCGCTCGTTGTTTCGTCAGCAATTCGTGAATATCCAACGCTGGTGATTCGCGTAAGTCTGAAATATTTTCCTTGTACGCCATTCCGACAAGCAGAATTTTACTTGTTGTTAAGGACTTCCCTTCCTTGTTTAGCGCCATCATTGCTTTGCGGGCAACGTGCTCCGGCATGTTCTTGTTGACATCTTGCGATAACTCGATGAAACGACTAAAGAAGTTGGATGATTTGGCTTTCCATGACAGATACATCGGGTCAAGCGGGATACAGTGACCGCCAATTCCAGGGCCTGGCGTGAATTTCATAAAGCCAAATGGTTTCGTCGCGGCCGCATCGATCGTTTCCCAAATATTGATATCTAATTTCTCGGCTAACATCGCCATCTCGTTGATAAAAGCGATGTTGACACTACGGAATGTGTTTTCCAGTAGTTTACTCATTTCGGCAATTTCAGTCGTGCTGACGGGAACAACTTGATCGATAATCTGATCGTAGACGTTTACCGCATAATCTTTAGAGGCTTCACTGATGCCACCGACTACTTTCGGTGTGTTTTGAACAGTAAAACGTTTGTTGCCAGGATCGACACGTTCTGGTGAATAGGCTGCGAAAAAGTCTGTGTCTAGGCGCAAACCTTGCTTTTCGAAACCTTGACTGATGACTTCGCGCGTTGTTCCTGGATATGTGGTGCTTTCTAAGACGATAAGGGCGCCTTTTTTGAGGTTTGGAGAAATAGCTGTCATCGCTGACTCGATAAAACGCATATCTGGTTCAAATGAAGCGGTTAGCGGTGTTGGGACACAGATGATGATGATATCGGCTTGCTTGATGGTTGTCGCATCGGTTGTCGCGGTTAATTTTTGTTTTGTGACAAGTTCGCTTACGATTTCTGATGGGATATCGCTAATATCGGATGTGCCAGCGTTGATTGTGGCTACTTTTTTAGCGCTTGGATCGTAGCCTGTCACGGTGAACCCTGCTTTGGCGAATGATACGGCAAGCGGAAGTCCGACATAGCCTAGACCCATAATCGTAATTTTGGCAGTGCGATTTTCGATTTGTACTTTATGTTGTGGCTTCATTAATTTGTGCTCCTTTATCCGTTTTTTTGGCGGTGAGTAAATAATTGATGATGATCGCGAGGAGTAGGCCGTGTGTCAGGAAAGTCGTGATGAGAGAGGAATCGATCAAGCTCCAAATGGGCATGGCGAGAAGTACGACACTGAGTAGGAAGTGATTATGTTTCGCGATGCTGTCGTAAATCCATAAGATGAC
>NZ_JAASUG010000027.1:0-2199 GCF_014322885.1 Listeria grandensis
ATGGGCATGGCGAGAAGTACGACACTGAGTAGGAAGTGATTATGTTTCGCGATGCTGTCGTAAATCCATAAGATGACGGCGAGGATGCCGGTGTAAATTCCGACGCCCCACAGTCCAAATGCGGAGAAGGCATCTGCCCAAAGGTTGGCATTAGCAGAAGCTTCTAAATTGTTGAAATACGCTTCACCGATCAAGAATGGTGGATTGACATCGTAAGGATAGTCGACGAAACTACTGAAAATGCTATAACCGAGATGCGTGTGCGGATTTGATGTAAAGAAATCGTAGTAGAAACTGGAGAGAATACCAGGCACCATCATGAGACGGCGGGTCATGATTTCTGTAAATTGAATGCCTCCGGTTGCGAAATCAAGGATGATACAGGCAAATACTAAGAAGCCGATACTGAACAGGAATCGAATGCCGAAGTTCTTGCCCTTTTTGCCGACACACCAGAGAATGCCTAGTATGAACAAGGTGGAGAAAGCGATACTTTTTTGGCCGGTTGTTGAGAAAATAATAAGCTGGCTTAAAACTCCAATCACGATAAATATCATTTTCTTATTCACAAGCCCAATTCCCATCAACAGCGGATTGAAAATTTTTGACTGCCAGTTCATCGCGTAAGCAGCGATGGAACCTTGTCCTTCTTCGTGGTAACCTTCTCGGATATCATATACGTCGTAAAGATTTACCATCCGGAAGTGAAATCCAAATTTGAGGAAGATGAGTCCGAACAATCCGAACCAGCTGATGTAGAGAATCATGCGAACAAGGCTTTGTTTGATACGTAAGGGGTATATTTTCAAATGTTTCCACTTACCAACACTTGCGAGAAGTGCCAAACAACCAAGTAAAGCTAATTTGTAAAAGAAAAAGCCATCTAATGGATTTTCTCGTACGAAGTCGGGCATCACCATGGTCGGGATATAAACCAAGATGTAGAGTAGCCAATAAACGACTTGGGATGGACGGTTCACAGTTGATTCAGACCAAATAATGGGAATGAGCGCTAAGATGATGGATACCATTTTTACTGATCCTGATGGTTGGAGGTTAATCAGTGAGTAGTAACTGTAGCTCGGCGATATAAGGTGAATATAACCAATATAGAGACAAGCGATGTAGAATAATACACCGATAACAAGGACTAACTTTTCTACTCTCAACTTCACTGATTGCGCTCCTTTCATGTTCTCTTTCCTTACTTCTATTTAACCACGAATAGCGGTTTTGTCGTATTTTGCTTTGTCATCCACGCGTGCCAAAAGCGAATTTTCGTAACGCACGATAGGATAAAAATAAGAAGATCCCGTAAAAAATACTGCCCAAAATCGCGTAACCTGTTAGGACTGTAAGGATATCCCAATGTTGCATATGGGCGATGAAGAATAGTGTCACAATACTAACTAAACGCGAGGCATCCCATAGAAATTGTGTTTTTTGGTGTCCTAGTAAATACAATGTTTGCGAAACAGGGACGGTCACCAACTGTAAATAAAAGACTGGTAACAGGCGCTGCACATATTCACCTGACACACGCCACGCTTCTCCAAATGTTAGCGCGAAAAGGCTTGGTGCAAACAAGGCTAAAATCGCGAAAATCGGTAATCCATACAAAATGGCTTTTCTGGTAACAGTTTTAAATAGGTGGAAAACGCGTGCAGATTCTGTGTGCATGACTTTTGCAGCCACGCTATAAAAAACTTGGCCGAGCACACTTGTTAACAGAACGATCGGCATCCCGATTACGCGTTGCCCCATTCCGAAAAAACCAGCGACTTCGTTTCCAAAATAGTAAGTGATTAATAATAGCGGGACTTGTAATGTCAACGCGTTGATGAATAATGACCCGGATGAAAATAGTGGATAGCGATAATATTTACGGACTAAAAAGCGGATATTGCGTTTGGTAAAAGCCACTTTCATGCGGGTTTTCCAAAAGCTGATACCTTGTATCGTGGCACTTCCGAATCGACCAAGAACATCACCGACAATAAGTCCAGAACTCGGCGCAGCGAGTTGAAAACTTGATGTTACCGCGCTTTGTACCAATTTCGAATGCGAGATCGTTGCAAATCGTTGCTCCCGCATCTGCCAAAATGTGAAGGTTTGGATCGCGCTTCCAAAGAAAATGCCTAGCGAAAGTAGTAGAATGGCGTGTGGGGATACACTAACATTCAATAGAGAGAAGGCTGA
>NZ_JAASUG010000028.1:0-1745 GCF_014322885.1 Listeria grandensis
AACATACAGTCTTTACGTGAATGATGTACCAGCATTAAAACAATCTGGAACAGAATATGAGCTACGCGCACTGAACGGTAGTGGCAGAGTACTTTATACAACAACAGCAAAAACTAAATAAGCTAGTCTAGTTATAGGCATATGAAAAAAGCACGTCTCCCTAGTTTTGGCGGAGACGTGCTTTTTAGCTCGTAAAAATATATCCCATGTCAATTTAAAATACCAGAAATTAATGGATCGATTGAAAAATCGGTTCCGGCCTCTGGCAATGGAGCTACCGCTTCCACTGTCACCTTTTCGCCCGCTGCAAATATTAAGTTTTAGTATAATATCTCATTCCTTATTATATTCTTACTCTTTTCTATTAAACCTTTTGTTGGGGTACACAGCGACTATGTTATCCTATATATCACGCGAGATGTGCCACTTAGTTTAGAAAGTTTACGTCAACTAAATATAAAGATGACAAATGATAACTTTATTAAAATAAGATTTTTTATTCAGAGTATTACAGAATGTCTGGTTTTATTCGAGATGCATGTTTTACCTTAATAAAGTAAGTGAAAAAAGCCAAAAGTTCACAGAATTGTCATGAAAAAAAACAGAAATAAACAAAGCTAAAAAAAAACTGATAATTAGACTTGTTACCCTTATCTAGAGGGAGGTGAGTAAAGAAGAAATAGGCAAAGCAATATTGGAAAAATAGTAAAGGCAAAAAGCACTTTGCTAGCAAGATATAAATTTCAGAAAATGAAAGAAGGTTATTGAAAAATTATGAATAAAAAACAAATGAAAAAATTGGTAAGTACCTTGACAATAGCATCGATTTTAGGAACAAGTATCGCAACACCATTGAATCTGATGTCGACAGAAGCGTTTGCAAGTGAGACGCGCGCGACTAGTTATGACACATCCAACCTTTTTAAGCTTACAGGCCTTACAGACAGCAACACAGACGGTACATTTAGATACGCTAATCTTGGTTTTTACGTCACTGGCACCACTACTCTTGCTCTAACTCGATGGAGTGCTGATAGTCCTTGGGGGAAAATTGGCGGTGACAGTGAGAGACTTGGTGTGGTGCTGGGTAATGATGGCGCGAAAAATATCGGTCTTTCTTTTCACAAAGCAGGTGTAGGTGCTAAAGAAATCACTGCAAGGTCCCCTATCTACACAAAAGCAGGTAAAAAATATTATATCTCCTATGATATACTCGATTCTCAGTCGGCGGAAACGACGGAAAAAGCTGGGGATCATAAAGCGGTAGTAAGGATGAAGGACCTATACAGTGGAGCTAATTTAAACGAAAAGTCCCACTATTTTGCTAATGCTGCTGGAAAAAGGACGGAGGAATCGGGTAGTTTTACTTTTACGGCAGTAGCTACTTATACGGATCTCCAATTTGAATACTCAACAACAAGAACAACTAAGGATGAAAATAACAATCAAGCATGGTTGACAAACGTTCAAATACGTGAAGATTTCTCAGATCAAGCACAAGATATGTTTGATAATCTTTTCACAACATCAGATCATACAACTTTGAAAAGTGGCGTGACGCAAGCAGATTTTGATGAAGTACAAGATATCATTAATGCTGTAGTTGTTCCTGAGAATAAAACGGAGTTACAAGATGGTCTAGACAAAGCCCAAAGCTTACTAGATGCTAAAAATGAGGCAGCGGCAGAACAAGCGAAACAAACAGCAGCGAAACAAGCAGTGGATGCATTATTTAACAATGATAC
>NZ_JAASUG010000029.1:0-1731 GCF_014322885.1 Listeria grandensis
CGAAGATTTAAATGATGCTGATCAAACCGTGGCCTTTGCTGACCCGCGTGGTGGGGTAGAATTTACAAAAGTAGATGTAGATACACAAAACCCACTTGCAGGAGCAGAATTCACATTGTATGAAGGTACGTCAAGTGCGCCAGGTAATGCTTTAGGTGTCTATACAAGTGCCGCGACAACAGGTAAAGTAACAGTAAATGACTTACCATATGGTAACTACCACTTTGTTGAAACAAAAGCACCAACTGGCGGTTATATTTTAGATGGTAAGGCGATTGATTTTGAAATTGTGAGTGATACCACTGTTTTAGAATTAGACAACGTAACAAACAAGCGTGATTATCAACCACAAATCGAAACGTTAGCTTTTGAAACAGGAACGAATAACAAAGAATTATATCCTGGTATGGCAACGCTAATTAGCGACCGTGTGACATATGAGCAGTTAACACCAGGCAAAAACTATCGTCTAGAAGCAAAACTAATGACGAAAGATGGTCAAACAACCTTGACGCAAGGTTCGAAAACATTCACAGCGACAACGGAGAATGGCGAAGAAGTCGTAGAATTAGACGGATTTGATGCACGGGCATTGAAAGGGCAACAAGTCGTTGTATTTGAGCGTCTTATCGATACAGCAACAAATGCAGTTGTAGCAACACATGAAGATTTAAACGATGCAGATCAAACGGTATCTTTCTTGACACCAAGTTTACAAACATTTGCCTTTGAAACGAGCACAGGATTACAGCATGACATTCATCCGCACCAAAACGTGGAACTTAGTGACCGCGTAGTGTACACGAACCTAAATCCAGGTGAGCGTTACACATTAGAAGCAACATTGGTAGACAAATTAACTGGAAACATCGTATTCACACAAGGAACGCATGAATTTATCCCAACAACAGCATCTGGAGAAGTCACAGTACCACTTAACAATTTAGATGCGACGGCTTTAAAAGGTAACTCGTATGTTGTCTTTGAAGTGTTGAAAGATGAGTCAGGACAAGTGATGGCAACACACACGGATAAAGATAGTTTGACACAAACGGTATCATTTATTGAGCCAAGCATTGGAACGGTTGCACGTGATAAAGAAACGGGCGAAAGTAATGTACACGCAGGACCGATTACGATTGTCGATGAAGTGCAATATCAAAACTTAGACACAACGCAAACGTATGATATCGAAGGAATTTTGATGGACAAAGCAACGAATCAACCACTACTTGTAGACGGTCAGACGATTACGGCAACAAAATCGTTTAGTCCAGCGAATACAAATGGCACGGAAGAAATCGAGTTTACAGTAGACGCGTCCCAATTAAAAGGGAAAGACATTGTTGTGTTTGAAACATTGAAATTAAACGGCTCAATCATGGCTGTTCACCACGATATCAATGATGCGAAACAAACAATCAAAGTCGTTGACCCAGCGATTGGCACAACATTGCGCGACGAAGAAACAGCAACACAAACACCAAGTCCAGAAGAAGAAGTAACATTAGTAGACGTAGTCAAATATGAAAACTTAATTCCAGGTCGTGAGTACACGGTCAAAGGAATCTTGATGGACAAAGCGACAGAAGCACCGCTCATGATCGACGGTGAGCAAGTAGAAGCAGAAACAACATTTACAGCAGAGACAGCCAATGGCGAAGTAGACGTAACGTTCACATTCAACGCCAAAGGTTTAGCAGGACAAGAAATCGTAGCCTTTGAGACGAT